>JBEEIN010000138.1:0-2808 GCA_041169825.1 Pseudomonadota bacterium | reverse complement strand
GGCTGCCTGCAAGGCGTCAAGCAGCTGCGTCTCGATGCGGGAGAGAGCGATTCTCTGCCCGCTGGGTGCCGTCAGGAATTCCTGCGCGCGGCTCAGCTGCCATAGCTGCTTCGCAACCGGTGTCGCAACGGCGCGGCGGGCGATGGATGCCATGGCGTGGTAGACCTGGTCGAACCGCACCGGCTTGTTGATGAACATGTCGGCGCCCGCCGCGAGCGCTGAATTGAACGAATCGGGGCCCATCCGCCCGGATATGACAAGGATCCCCGCAGCCGTGTGGTTGCGCACCAGGCTGATCAGATCGACGCCATCGATGCCGGGAAGCATCAGGTCGAAGATGAACAGGTCGGTCTGCGCGATCGCGTCGCTTTGCAGGAGGTCTTCCGCGGAGCCGAAACTGCGGGCCTTGCATCCCCTCGCCTCAAGGTATTGGCGCAGGAAGCTGGCAAACTCGTAGTCATCATCGACGATGCAGACTGAGGCTGGAAACGTGTTCATTCAGGTTTTCGTCCAGTTTCCGGTCGTTTGCGCGGATGGGGATGCGGATGCGGAATTCATGGCTGGCTTGAAGGCGCACAGGCGTTCACCGGGAAGCGCCTGGACCACGATGAGTCCGGCTTCGCGTGATCGTCACGAAATACGTAAAATATGACAGGGCCTGGCACTAGCTCTCCAAATTGGGGAATCGATTGGCGGTCGGCCCGTGGATAGCCGGGCGCCTGAACCCGTTTGCCCGAATCGACAGGAAAAAAAAATAGATAAAAAGACGTCCTGTTATAAGTGTAACCTTATGGGTGTTAATAACTGAAATGCTAACCTGGCCTTAATAAGCAATTTATTCTGAACTAAGTGTATTGCATTAGCCGAAAAGGCGGCGATGCCAATAACAATCAGATAAACGGCAATTTTCCTTCCATGCCGGATTGTTGCGATCGCCCGTTTCGCGCTCAACTCGTCGCACGTTCGTAACAATATTTGCGCATTAATAAATCAACAGATTGCCAGATTGACTGCTTAATATGATGCTTGTGACGTCAAAAATGACGATCCAACGATAAAAAATCTTTGCAGCTCAACCTGGGTGCCAACACCATGAAAACCGCTCTCATTGCCTCTGCAGCCCTTGCAGCCCTTGCCGTCCCGTTTCCGGCCACTGCCAACAACGTCGGCGAGAACGGCGCGTGGCAGTTCCAGACGCCCGCCGAAGTCGCCAACCGCGCCTATGTCGAGGACATGCGGCTGAAGCGCATCGGGGGGACTTACCAGGCCCCGCAGTACACCACTTATGTCGACACGCAGAACAGCTACAACTGTTCGAACAACGCGTCTTCCTCGGGCAATGGCGGAACCAATTCCGCTACCGCGAACACTCCGAACTCCTACGGCGCGAATGGCTCGGCGACGGGCAACAGCAGCGCCCAGACGACGTCCAGCCTGCAGCGGGCCTTCAACCCCGTGCTCAACAACGGGCAGGAAAACCTTGGCAGCGTGTTTGCCGGCGTGACGGGAGACTCCGTGGCCGGGGCTTCCGGCAACCTCTCGGACCAGGTGCTCAACACGTTGCAGCATAACTGGGGCGTGCAGGACGCCAGCGTGAACGGCGCAAAGGCCTGCGCCTTCGCCGGCACCAACTAGGTCGTGGCTCAATCTTCCGGAGTGAGAGATGAGTCTGATCTCGAAAAGACGCCTGGCGCTTGCGATTTGCCAAAGCGCCCTTCTGGCGGCCAGCCTTTCAGCCTGTTCGCAGCGCCTTGGCGGCCTGCAGTCGCAGACTGTCGCCCCAGGCGAAGTGCCGGTGCAAATCGGCACCCCGGTGCGTAACAATGTCACCCCCATGGAAGCGTCATTGGCATGTTTTGCCAGGGGCCTGTTCATGTCCAAGCAGAAGCCGCTGGTGATCGGCGTCGGCGAGATCAAGGATTTCACCGGGCGCTATTCGGTCAACGAGGGCAACGTCGTGACCCAGGGCGGGGCGCTGATGCTCTATTCGGCGCTCGGCAAGCTGGGCGGCACGGTGCGGATCGCGGAGCGGTTCGATGCCTCGATCGGCGAACGCGAGCTTGCCTACATGGACCGGCGCCAGCTGGGCAATGGCGAGGCGCAGGACGTCAACGGCCAGCGCGTGCCATGGCTGCCCTATTTTGGCGGAACCATCCAGGTTTCCGACTATTACATCACCGGCGGCATCACGGAGGTGAACTACAACATCTCCTCTGGCGGTACCGAAGTCGGCATCGACAGTATCGGTGCCAAGCGCCGGACCTATACCCAGAGCGTCGCGATCGATCTGAGGATAGTCGATACCAAGACCTTGCTGGTCGTCGATACGGTAAGTCTGTCAAAGCAATTCACCGGCTATGAAATCGGCGCCAACACGTTCCGCTTCTTCGGCCTCAGCCTGTTCGATGTGAACATCGGCGAAAAGGCCCAGGAGCCGCTGCAACTGGGCATCCGGGCGGCAATCGAGGAAGCATCGATCCGGCTGGTGGCCCGCGTCACCGGCCTCAACCCGGACCCGTGCATTTCCTTGCGGACCCGCCAGATCCAGCGCGAGACGTCAGAGCAGATCTTCGCCTCGATGACCCGGGGCAAGCGGCCGGCCGGAGCGAAGGCGCCGGCAACGGAGGCGCGGACGGCACCGCCGGGCTTCTCCTCGCTCAACGCCGGGCAGGGGCAGGAGGGTTCCGGCAAGGAAGCGGTGGAGGTCTCGTTCGAAGTGGCCGACGGCAACCTCGCGGGGGCCACCCAGGCCGTGCTTGACCGTATCGCGATCGCCGCGAGGCGCGGACCGGTCAATGTCGTGCTGGT
>JBEEIN010000137.1:0-5852 GCA_041169825.1 Pseudomonadota bacterium | reverse complement strand
TCGATGGCCAGCGCAGGGTGCCGGATTCGCTGGGGATCACGCTGTACCTGGCTGACCGCCACGAAGGGATCTGGCCCACGGATGCCGAAGCGCGGATCTTTGCCATGGGCGCCGTCTGCGAAATGCACGGCGGCTTCGGCCACCTGCGCAACGACTGCACCATGAACGTGGGCGTGCGGGTGACGCCCAAGCCAATGAGCGAGGGGCTGAAGCGCAACGTCTCTCGTGTGCGCGAACTGTTTGAACAGGGGCTCGCGCAATTCGGCGGGCCGTGGCTGGCTGGACCGGACTTTACCGCGGTCGACGCCTTCTTCGCGCCGGTCGCCTTCCGCATCCGGACTTACGGGCTGGATGTCGGCAAGGGACAGGCCTGGGTCGACCACGTGCTGTCCCACCCCGCCATGCGGGACTGGGAAGCCCAGGCCCTGGCCGAAGAATGGCGCGAGGAAGCCCACGAGGCGGAGCTCGCCGCTGCCGGGGTGATTACGGCTGATTATCGCCGGGGCTGAACCGCCGCAGGTACCATTGCAGCGCTGAATAGTGCGACAGGCCCGATAACAGTTCCAAGCGGGCATGCGCGCCGAGCCGGGCCGTCAATTCCTTGGCCATGTCTGGCGGGACCCAGTTGTCCTGATCGCCCTGCCAGATCGTGACCGGCTGCGTTACGGCATCAAGCTGGACTTGCCAGTCGGCCACATAGGCGGCGATCTCGGCGCGATAGCCGTTGCCGCCGGCGACAAAGGTCTGACGCAGGATTGCGCAAAGCAGCGCACGGAACGCGGGATTGCGGGCAAGTTCGACATCGCCGCCGCGGGTATCACCCAGCAGTGCCTTAACCAGCAAGCCGGGCACGAACCTGGCCGCCAGTTCCTGACCGCGGGTGGCTATGGCAAACAATCGCGGATGATCCCGGGCAAGGGTGAACAGCGCACCGCCGGCCATGTCGGGCAGAAAATTGCCCAGCGTCAACGGCGCCGCAGGGGCGATCAGGTCAATTACGGCGACGCGATCGCCGAGGTGGCCCGCCAGTCGCAAGGCCATGGCACCGCCGAGGGAAAATCCCACGAGAGTGACGGGTTCAGAGCCGACCCATTCGCGAACCCGCTCTGCCAGCACCTCTGGTCGATGCAATTGCTCGGCTGCCCGGTCGGGCGCGAAGACGCGGTCTTGATCGAGCCAAGCGCTGCCCAAGCCGGCTAGCGTTAGTTCCGCTGGCGAGCCCGGCAGGCCGTGAAGATAGACCCTGCGCAGGTTCAGCCCAGCGCCGCCTTCAGATCATCGACCAGGTCGGTGCGTTCCCACGGGAAGAAGTCGCCATCGGCCTTGCGGCCGAAGTGGCCATAGGCCGCGGTCGGCTTGTAGATCGGCTTGTTCAGACCCAGGTGGGTGCGGATCGCACGCGGGGTCAGGCCGCCCAGCTTGGGCAGGCCAAGGATCGCGGCTTCGATCTGGTCATCGCCCACGGTGCCGGTCTCATGCGTATCGACATAGAGCGACAGCGGCTTTGACACGCCGATCGCATAGGCCAGCTGGATCGTGCAGCGCGTGGCGAGGCCGGCGGCGACGACATTCTTGGCGAGATAGCGGCTGATATAGGCGGCCGAACGGTCAACCTTGGTCGGGTCCTTGCCCGAAAAGGCGCCGCCACCGTGCGGGGCGGCACCGCCATAGGTATCGACAATGATCTTGCGCCCGGTAATCCCGGCGTCCCCATCAGGACCACCGATTTCAAAGCTGCCGGTCGGGTTGATGAAGTATTCGGTTTCGCGCAGCAGCACGGGCGGGATCACTTCGGCGATCACCCGCTTCACATAGGCGTGGAGCTCCGCTTCCTTTTCACCCTCGTCATAGCCCGGCGCGTGCTGGGTGCTGACCACCACGGCGGTCGCCGCCACCGGCAGGCTGCCTTCATAACGCAGGGTGACCTGGCTCTTGGCATCAGGCTCAAGGAACGGCGCCACGCCGGAATGCCGATCAGCCGCCATCTTTTCGAGAATCTTGTGGCTGTAATAGAGCGTCGCGGGCATCAGGTCGGGCGTTTCGTCGGTGGCGTAACCGAACATGATGCCCTGGTCGCCCGCGCCTTCATCCTTGTTGGCTCCCGCGTCCACGCCCTGGGCGATGTGCGCCGACTGGCCGTGCAGACGGTTGATGAATTCGAACTTGTCCCAGTGGAAACCGTCCTGCTCATAACCGATCTCGCGCACGGTCTTGCGCACGGTCGCCTCAATCTCTTCCTTGGCGCCGGGCGCCCATTCGCCGTTTTCGTAAACGCCCTTGCAACGGATTTCGCCGGCCAGAACCACCAGCTGGGTGGTGGTCAGCGTTTCACAGGCGATGCGCGCTTCGGGATCCTTCGCCAGGAACAGGTCAACGATCGAATCCGAAATCTGGTCTGCGACCTTGTCCGGATGGCCTTCGGAAACGCTTTCGGAGGTAAACAGGTAGTCGGTGCGCATCGCGTCCTCGATATAAAGAAATCTTTATATCCCCTCTTTAGCTCCTTCGGCGACGGCTGGCAACCACTCCTGCGACAAGAAGAAGTATTGCCCAACCAAGCGGCAACACATTGCCCAGACGCGAAAACAGGGTTGGTGCGAGGGCGCTTGGCACTTGCCCGTCAAGCCGCCCCGGGACCAGCCGGGGGACGTGTTGGCGAACCACCCCGTGCCCATCGACAACCGCAGAAATACCAGTCGTTGTCGAGCGCAGCACCGGCAACCCTTCCTCGATCGCGCGCAAGCGCGCCTGGGCCAGGTGCTGCGGCGGGCCCCAGCTGCCGAACCAGCCGTCATTCGACGGGTTGAACAGGTAATCGGGGCGGTTGGCCCGATCGACCACCTGACCCGAAAAGATGATTTCATAGCAGATCTGGATGCCCGCCTGGCCATTCCGGCCAAGGTTGAGTGTGCGCGGGCCGGGCCCGGGCCAAAAGTCGATCGCGCCTGGCACCAGCCGTTCCACTCCCAGCGGCTCAAGCAGCCAGCGCAGCGCGAGGTATTCGCCATAGGGGACAAGGTGAGCCTTGGCGTAGCTGCCACGGATCGTTCCGGTGTGGTCCAGCGCGGTCACCACATTGCGGGCACCGGCAACACGGTTGCCCGCAATCTCCAGGTCAACCGAACCGGTCAGCAGCGTCGCGCCGGGCGCGATCGCAAGGCCAAGCCGACGGCGGGCGAGAGCCGGGTCGGCTCCGAAAGTATCGAGGTAATAACGCTCGGGATAGCCATCGCGCAGATAGTCTGGCACCCCGGATTCGGGCCAGAGGACCAGCCGCTCACCCTGCCCGCGCGACAGGGCCGCGAGGCGCTGGAACTGCCAGTCGAACCAGGCCGGATCGTTGAGCACCTCCTGCCGGATATCAGGCTGGACCAGCGTGTAGCGACGGTGCGACAGCTCCGGCTTGGGCTGGACCCATTGCGGCACGAGCAGCGCCGCCAGCGGGACCAGAATGAGCGCCAGGCCGCGCCCGTCCCTTTGGCTCCGAACCGCCGCCTTCCACCAGCATCCGGCCAGCAGCACGATCAAGCCCGACAGGGCATAGGTCCCCAGCCATGGCAGCAGAAGGGCAAGACCCGGCCGCGCAAACCCGCCCAGCGCCGCGACGCCCAACGGGTTCCAGGCAAAGCCGGTAAAGACCCAGGACCTTAGCCATTCGCTGACGATCCAGCCGCCCGCAAAGGCGAGCACGAAACCTGCACCGGACCGCCGCGCCACCCACCCAATCGCTGCCGCCAGCGCGGGATAAACCGCCAGGTACAGCGAGAGCAGCACTACCGCCACCCAGCCGAGCCAGGCTGGCATATTGGCCTGATAGGTAAAGGCCGTGGCGATCCAGTTGTTGCCCAGGCTGAAGTGCCCGACGCCAAAGCACCAGCCGAGCAGCGCCGCCTGCTTCCAATTGGCCGCGCGCGCAACCAGCGCGAGCAGCACCGCCAGCGCGAACAAGGTCAGCGGCCACAGACCGAGAGGCTGGAACCCGGTTGCGGCAAGCACCCCTAGGACCAGCGCAGCCTTGCGCGGGTGGTTCAGGACAAGATCCAGCAAGCGTTGCAAGCTAGAACCGGCCCTGCATCACTTTGCGGATTCGAGCGTCTCGTCAGCGCCGTCAGCCGAAGGCTTGCGACGCGCCACCTTGCGACGCGGCTTGGCCGCAACCTCAGCACCGTCATCAGCGCTGGGGGCTTCGTCACGATTGCCGATCGCCGGGGGCAGCAGCGACGGATCAAGTCCGCCCGCTTCACCTTCACCATCGCGTTCGTCCCGGCGCGGGCGACGATCATCGCGGCGCGGACGCAGACCACGTCCACCCCGGTCTTCCCGGCTGCGTTCTTCACGATTCCCGCGAACGAACGGATTTTCAGCCGGTTCGTAGGGGTTGTCGCGCGAACGCTCATCGCCAGTATCATCGTCGCTGCGCGGGGTCTCTTCCTCGCGCTCTTCGCGGCGGGGACGGTCTTCGCGTTCACGGCGGTTGTAGACCGGCTGGTCAAAGCTCGGGAAATCGCTGTCGGCGCTGAAATCGCCGGCGTCATCGGTTTCCTCGCGCTCACCCTCGGCGCCATCCTGCCAGCGTTCGTCACGCGGGCGGCGCTGCTCTTCCTGGCGCTGGCGCTGGTCGGCGATCACGCGGAAATAGTGGTCGGCAAATTGCAGATAGTATTCGGCCTGCACGCGATCGCCGTTCATGTGGGCGTCCTGCGCCAGCTTGCGATACTTTTCGAGCAGCTGCGGGGCATTGCCACGGGCGCGGCTGTCAATCCGGTTGAGTTGCTGGCCGCCACCGCCGCCCTGACGATTGCCACGGCCGCGCCGACGATTGTTGTTACCACGATTGTTGTTCAAGGGTTTAAATTCCCTGTTAGGCGGCTGTGGGGCCGCGCGACCCTTAACCCCCCGGTGGCACCATCGCGCGCCGGGGCCCGACACTTGCTGGCTATACTGGCACCGGGGCCAGGATCTTCGCAAATGCTGGATTGGACCGTGGGGACGCCTGCATGCGTGCCAGCCTCGATCTGTGATCGGGCTTACGCGCTTGACCCGGCCTTGCCAAGCGCTTTCTTGAATTCGAGCACACGCGGACGCTCGGCCAGATCGCGGTGAAGCCGCGCCGAAAGTCCGGCTGCTGCGCCGATCGCCGTGACCGCCTCGGCCTGAGTATGGCCGATCTCGACCAGCGCAGCCCCTTGTTCAGCCAAGAGGGCTGGCAATTGCGGCACCAGCACGCGGTAATCGTCGAGCCCATCTGGTCCGGCAAACAGCGCGCTGGCCGGCTCGTGATCGCGCACGGTCGGATCAAGCGCGGCCTCGGCCTTGACATAGGGTGGGTTGGCCAGGATCAGGTCAAACAGACCACCCAGGCCATCGCTCCAGCCCGCCTCGTGCCAGTCAGCCCGAATCATCCGCGCGCGCTCGCCCAGGCCCAGCCGGGTGGCATTGGCTTCAGCAATCGCAAGGGCGGCTTCGGATCGATCAATCCCGACGCCAGACGCTTGCGGCAATTCATGCAGCACGGCCAGCAGGAGTGCGCCCGATCCGGTCCCGCAATCCAGCACCCGCGCAGCATCGGGTCGGGCAGCCAGCGCAGCCTCAACCAGGGTTTCGCTATCCCCACGCGGGATCAGCACCGCAGGCGAGACCATGAAGGGCAAGCCATAGAATTCCTGGTAGCCGCGAATATAGGCGACCGGCTCATGCGCGGCGCGACGCGCGACCAGTTCGGCGAACCCTTTCGGCTCGGGATCGCGCATGTGGCGCAGGAACAGGTCCGATCGGCTGACGTCGAGCGCCTCGGCCATCAGCAATTCGGCATCGAGCCGGGCGCTATCGGTCCGGGCGCCGAGCAGTTCGGT
>JBEEIN010000136.1:0-11747 GCA_041169825.1 Pseudomonadota bacterium | reverse complement strand
GCGCGCATCGTCAACGCACTGGGTCAGCGCGATCGGGCCTTCGACCGCCTCGATTATATCGGCGAGCGAGATCGCCGCCGCCGGGCGCGCCAGCTTGAGGCCGCCGCCCACGCCGCGTGTGGAGCGCAGCAGGCCAGCGGAGGTCAGGCGGCTGACCAGCTTTTGCACGGTTGGCACCGGCAGCCCGGTTTCGGCAGCAAGTTCAGCGGCCGAAACGCGCATGCCGCCGCAATGGCGCGCGGCGGCGCTCATCGTGACGACGGCATAATCGGCCATGGATGAGAGGCGCATTGGCGGCTCCGGCTAAATCGGACTGATTCTTTCCGGTTTGCCCCTAGGCCCCACTTGCAAGCTTTGCAATGGCGGGAATCGACTTGGGCCAATCCTGCTGTAATAGGCTGTCGCTCGTGACCATGATCTATCCGCTGCTCCGCCCCGCGCTGTTCCTCCTCGATGCTGAGAAGGCCCATCGCCTGACGATCGACGCGCTCAAGCTGATGCCGCAGGGCCGGCCCGCCGACTTTGGTCCGCTGGCAACCGAAGTGGCTGGCATGGCCTTTCCCAACCCGCTGGGCATGGCGCCGGGCTTCGACAAGGACGCCGAGGTGCCCGATGCCGTACTGGGGCTGGGCTTTGGCTTTACCGAGATCGGGACCGTTACCCCGCGCCCGCAGCCCGGAAACCCCCAGCCGCGGCTGTTCCGGCTGAAGGAGGACCGGGCGGTGATCAACCGGATGGGCTTCAACAACGGCGGGCTGAAAGCAGCCGTCGCGCGCCTTGCCAAACGCAAGCAGGTGGGCGTGGTGGCCGCCAATGTCGGCGCCAACAAGGATTCGACCGACCGGATCGCCGATTACCTGACCGGGATCGCCGCCTTTCGTGATCTGGCCAGCTATATCACGGTCAATATTTCTTCCCCCAACACCCCGGGCCTGCGCGACCTGCAGGGGGACAAGGAACTGAACGACCTGCTTTCCGCCATTGCCGCCGAACGGCAGGCCGGCGATCCGCCGGTCTTCCTGAAGGTCGCCCCGGATCTGGACGCGGCCGCGCCGGGCCGGATTGTCGAGGCGGCGATCAAGCATGGCATTGCGGCGATCATTGTCTCGAACACCACGATCACCCGCCCGCCGCTGCAATCTGTCCATGCGGGTGAGGCCGGGGGCCTTTCCGGCGGACCGCTGCGTGACCTGGCGCAACAACGGCTGCGCGATTTCCATGCCGTGGCCAAGGGGGCGATTCCGCTGGTCGGCGTGGGTGGGATAGCCAGCGCCGAAGATGCCTGGGCCCGCATCCGCGCCGGGGCCAGCCTGGTCCAACTCTATAGCGCCCTGGTCTATGAAGGGCCGGGCCTGGCCCGCCGGATCACCCGCGGGCTGGAACGCCTGATGCGGCAGGATGGGTTCACCAGCATTGCCGAGGCGGTCGGAACCGAATAGCAAGACTGGCATGATCCTGTTTCGCTCTGCCACACTCGCTGCGCTGGCCCTGACCAGCGCCGTCCCGCTTGCCGCCAAGGCGCCCGATCCAGCACCGTTTGACAAGGGTGTGGTCTCCGCCGCCGATCCCCGTGCAGCCGAAGCCGGGGCGGAAATCCTGCGCAAGGGCGGCAATGCCACCGACGCGGCCCTGGCCGTATTGCTGGCGCTGACCGTGGTTGAGCCGCAAAGTTCGGGCATCGGGGGCGGCGGATTCCTGGTGCTGGATGACGGCAAGGGCCACCTGATGACCCTCGACGGGCGCGAAAAGGCGCCCAAGGCCGCGACCCCGGACTGGTTCAAGGTGGGTGATCGCTATCTGACCACGGCCGAGGCCATTCCCGGCGGCAAGAGCGTGGGCGTGCCCGGCAACGTTTCGATGATGGCCGAGGCCCATCGCCTGCATGGCAAGCTCAAGTGGCGCGAAATCTTTCAGCCGGCGATCCGGCTGGCGCGTGATGGCTTTGTCGTGTCCGAGCGGCTGACCGCCTTCCTGGATCGCTTTGCCACGACCGGCGCCCTCAGCGACGAAGGCCGGGCGCTCTACTATCCCGGAGGCAAGCCGGTTGCCGCCGGCACGGTGCTGAAGAACCCCCGCCTCGCCGCCTTCCTTGAACGGTTGTCGCGCGAGGGGGCCAAGGCCTTCTATTCGGGCCAGAACGCCGCCGCGATCGTCAAGGCGGTCAACACTGCGCCGCGCAACCGCAGCGCGATGACGCTGGAGGACATCGCCTCCTACAAGGTCAAGGCGCGCCCGCCGGTCTGCACCAATTACCGCCAATATCGCCTGTGCGGCATGGGCCCGCCCAGTTCGGGCGCGACCACCGTGTTCGGGGCGCTGGGCGTGCTCGAAAAGTTCGACCTGCCCGGGCTGGGCAAGGATTCGCCCACGGCCTGGCACCTGATCGTTGAGGCCCAGCGCCTCGCCTATGCCGACCGCGAGCGCTATCTGGCCGATCCCGACTTTGTCGATGTGCCGGTGGCCGGGCTGCTGGCCCCCGATTACCTGGCCGCGCGCGCCCAGCTGGTTTCGACCGAGCGGACCATGCCCACGGTCGCGCCCGGTAACCCCGCCGGGGTGAAGGTGACGCTGGCCGACGGGCCCAAGCAGGTGGAAAATGGCACGTCGCACTTTGCGGTGATTGACCGCAACGGCATGGCCGCGACCCTGACCTCAACCATCGAGAGCGCCTTTGGTTCGGGGCTGATGGTCAACGGCTATTTCCTCAACAACGAGCTGACCGACCTGTCGATCGTGCCCGAAGTCAATGGCAAGCCGGTTGCCAACCGGGTCGAGGGCGGCAAGCGCCCGCGCAGCTCGATGGCGCCAACCCTGGTTTACGGGCCCGACGGCAAGGTGAAGCTGGCCGTCGGCGCGGCGGGTGGCGTGACAATCCCGGCCCAGGTGCTGAAAGCGATCATCGCCGTGCTCGACTGGAACCTGCCGGTCGACCAGGCGCTTGCCCTGCCGGTGATCTTTGCGCCGGGCGGCAACACCGTGTTTGTCGAAGGCGGGACCGAGCACGAAAAGCTGATCCCGGTGCTGAACGGCCTGGGCCACCCGGATGTCCGCCTGCGCGAACGCAGCTTCAAGGCCAATGCGGTTGAAGTGCGCGGCGGCAAGCTGGTGGGCGCCGCCGATCCGCGCAGCGAAGGCGAAGCGGCGCAGCAATAGGTCCGCAAAACCGCTAGGCTTGCTGGCCGGGCAAAGCTTGCCTAGGGCTTGCAGTCATAACGGGAAGGGTGCTGCAAAGAGGGGCAGTGCAATATGGATATTGGTGATTTCCGGGCCGCCCGGAACCTGGTCGAACTGTTTCTGAACCGCGCGGACGAGAAGGGCGAGGCGCCCTTCCTTTCCGCCAAGCGCAACGGATCGTGGCAGGCGATTTCCTGGGCAGAGGCGGCGCGCCAGGTCTGCCTGATGGCCGAAGGCCTCCGCGCGATGGGCCTCAAGGATGGTGACCGGGTGATGCTGGTCTCCGAAAATCGGCCCGAATGGTGCATCGCCGATTTCGCGATCATGGCGGCTGGCTGCGTAACCGTACCAGCCTATATCACCAACACCGAGCGCGACCACCTGCACGTGCTGGAAAACTCCGGCGCCCGGGCGGTGATCGTCTCGGATGACAAGCTGGCCAAGCCGCTGCTGCCGGGCGTGCTGGCTGCGGGGCAAGCCGGCTTCGTGATCGGGATCGAGCCGCTGCGGATCGCCCAGACCGGCCAGTTCGAATATCGCGACTGGGCCAGCCTGCTGACCGGCGATGCCGCCAAGGCCCGCACCGCGGTTGACAAGCGCGTGGCCAAGATCAAGCGCGAAGATACCGCCTGCATCATCTATACCAGCGGCACCGGCGGATCCCCGCGCGGCGTGATGCAGCACCACGGCGCGATCCTGTGCAACGTCGATGGCGCGGCCCGCATCCTGGCTGAGGACTTTGGCTGGGATGACGAGGTGTTCCTCAGCTTCCTGCCGCTGAGCCATGCCTATGAACACACCGGCGGGCAGATGCTGCCGATTGGGATGGGCGGGCAGATCTTCTATTCCGAGGGCCTCGAAAAGCTGGCCAGCAATATCGAGGAAGTGCGCCCGACGATCATGGTCGTCGTCCCGCGCCTGTTCGAAGTGCTGCGCACGCGGATTATGAAGCAGATCGAAAAGCAGGGCAGGCTGGCCAACTTCCTGATGGGCCGCGCGCTGGCGATTGGCAGCATCAAGGGCCAGAACGAAGGCAAGGGCCGCCTGCGCGACAAGCCGATGGACCTGCTGTTGGAAAAGGCGCTGCGCCCCAAGATTCGGGCGAAGTTCGGCGGCCGAATCAAGGCGATGGTTTCGGGCGGCGCGCCGCTTAACCCCGAAGTCGGCACCTTCTTCGAGGCAATGGGGCTCAATATGCTCCAGGGCTATGGCCAGACCGAAGCTGCGCCGGTGATCAGCTGCAACCGGCCCAAGGTTGGCCTGAAGATGGATACGGTCGGCCCGGCGATGGAAGGGGTCGAGATCAAGATCGCCCAGGACGGCGAAATCCTGGTCCGCGGCGAACTCGTCATGCACGGTTACTGGCGCAACGAGGCGGAAACCGCTCGCGTCCTGAAGGAGCCTGAGGGCGAACCCGGCAGTGGCAACTGGCTGCACACCGGGGACATCGGCCATATCGATGACAAGGGCCGGATCGTCATTACTGACCGCAAGAAGGACATGATCGTCAACGACAAGGGCGACAATATCTCGCCCCAGAAGGTTGAAGGCATGCTGACCCTGCAGCCCGAGATCGCCCAGGCGATGGTGGTGGGCGACAAGCGGCCCTATGTGGTTGGCCTGATCGTGCCGGACGCTGAGTGGGCGCTCGAATGGGCCCGGGCGCAAGATGAGAAGTTCGATATAAAGGCCTTGCAGGACCTGCCGGCCTTCCGTTCGGCAATCCGCACCGCGATCGATCGGGTCAATCAGGACCTCAGCGTGATTGAAAAGGTCCGCCAGTTCGCCTTCGCGGACGAGGCCTTTGCGATCGAGAACGAGGAAATGACGCCAAGCCTCAAGATCCGCCGCCACAAGCTGAAGGACCGCTACGGCGAGCGGCTGGACGCGCTGTACAAGGGCTGATGTCGCGGTGCGGCGGGATTAGGCTGCTTCCTGTTCAACCCATTCGGGATAGAAGCTGGGCGCGCGATCGGACCAGGCCGGGGCAGTGGCTGCGGCCTCACTGATCGACTGAAGCAGATGCTTGCGGCGATCGGGGCGGATCTGCGGCAGGGCCGCTGCCGCGCAAAATGCCGATGGCAGGAACGGGCGCGCCTCTGCCCCAAGCAGGCGCTCATAGAGGAAGCGATAGGCTGAAAAGCCTTCGAGTCGATCCTGGGCAATGTCGAAAGCGGTTACCCGCAACAGCTTGCCCATGAAGGTTTCCAGGCCGACGAAATCGTTCTCGGCCGGGATCTGCTCGCGCAGCGCCTTGAGCTCCTGGTAGACTGCGTACTGGCTGCGGATGGCGGCCGTTTCCGTCGCATCCCGCGCCCACACCTTGAAAGCATCCTGCCGCCCCAGCCCGACATCGAGGCTGCGCTTGATGTAGCGCTGTTCGCCCGCAGAGAAGCTGGCAAATTCGCGCAGTTCGGCGATGGTCAGCGATGCAGTACCGGTCTTGGCCATGACAAGCCCCTTTCGAGAGGGGCTAAGTCATCACGATTAGGTTATGATCCCGTTAACTCTAATGGTTAGATCAATCCTGCCAACGGGCTGGAGGGATCTGCGTACTTGCGGGTAGCCATTCGTCCGGAAAGATAGGCGTGGCGACCGGCCTCGACCGCCAGCTTCATCGCCCGGGCCATGCGGATCGGGTCCTTGGCCTCGGCAATCGCGGTGTTCATCAACACGCCTTCACAGCCCAGCTCCATCGCCACGGCCGCGTCCGAAGCCGTGCCGACCCCGGCATCGACCAGTACCGGGACCGAGGCCCCTTCAACGATCAGGCGGATTGTTACGCGGTTCTGGATGCCCAGGCCCGAACCAATCGGCGCACCCAGCGGCATGACCGCAACCGCGCCAGCGTCTTCCAGCTGCTTGGCCGCGATTGGATCGTCGGTGCAATAGACCATCGGCAGGAAGCCTTCCTTGGCCAGTACCTCACAGGCGCGGATGGTTTCTACCATATTGGGGTAAAGCGTCCGCGCTTCGCCCAGCACCTCCAGCTTGACCAGGTCCCAGCCGCCGGCCTCGCGCGCCAGCCGCAAGGTGCGGATCGCGTCCTCGGCAGTGAAACAGCCGGCCGTGTTGGGCAGGTAGGTGATCTTCTTCGGGTCGATGAAATCGGTCAGCATCGGCGCCTTGGGGTCCGACACATTGACCCGGCGCACGGCAACGGTGACGATCTCGGCGCCCGATGCTTCCACTGCGGCGGCGTTCTCGGCAAAGTCCTTGTACTTGCCGGTGCCAACGATCAGCCGCGAACGGAAAGTCCGCCCGGCAACAGTCCAGGTATCTTCAGGGGTATGGTCACCACCGCCGACAAAATGGACGATTTCAAGCTGGTCACCCTCCGCCAGCGCAACCTGCGCCAGGGTCGAGCGGGGAACGATCTCGCCATTGCGTTCAACCGCAACCTTGGCCGGATCGAGTTCAAGGCTGCGGACCAGATCGGCTACACTGCCGGGGGCAGCACGGCGGGGTTCACCATTGACGGTCAGGGAAAGCTGTTCAGTCATCACCCAGCGCAGATAGCGCGCGACGGCGATTTGGCAATGCGGCGAAAGGCCGGGGCAGGCCGCTGACCGTCCAGGAGGATCAGGACAGCCTGAGGTTGCGCCAGTGTGCCCAGGCCAGCAGTGACACGCCGCCAATGGTCAGCACCGCTTCGGCAGCGCCATGGCCCACCAGCAGGGCAATCGCCATTAGGGCAAGGCCCGCGCCGCCAACCTGCAGCGGTCGAGGATCGCGATGGCGCACCACTCCGATCCCCAGCGTAAGGGCACCCACGGCAATCGCCAGGGCCAGCCCGACGCGATGGATCACCGGGGCAAACAAAAACTGCCCGCCGAGGCCCAGCCCGGCAACCAGCAGCAAGCCCGCAACGCAGTGCAAGGCGCAGAGCCCCGAAAGGAGCACGCCGAACCGGTCAAGCCGACCGCGAATCGAGAGCAGGGCATCACGCATGAGCGCCTCCATATATGTAATAACATTACATCGGGCAAGACGGCCCGAAAAGCCCGCTTGCGCTTTTGCGCGCGGCGGAGCAGTGGCCACTTTCATGACTGCTGCCTCTCCCCGGCCCCTGGCGCTAGCCCGGTGGCTCTTCACCGTCGCCGCCCTGGTCGTGTTCATTGTCGCCGTCGGCGGGATCACCCGGCTGACCGAATCCGGCCTGTCGATCACCGAATGGAAGCCGGTTTCCGGGGTGCTGCCCCCGCTGAATGAGGCGCAGTGGCAAAAGGCCTTCGATGACTACAAGCAGATCCCTCAGTATATTGAGGTGACCGGACCGGCGGGCATGACCCTGGCCGACTTCAAGTTCATCTTTTTCTGGGAATGGGTCCACCGCTTGATCGCGCGGATCATTGGCCTGGCCTTTGCCCTGCCGCTCGCCTGGTTCTGGATCAAGGGCGCGATCCCCAAGGGCTATCACGCCCGCCTGGTCGCGCTGCTGGCGCTGGGCGGCCTGCAAGGCGCCGTGGGCTGGTGGATGGTTTCGTCGGGGCTCAGCGCCGATGTGCGGGTCAGCCATTTCCGCCTGGCGACCCACCTCCTGGTTGCCTTGTTCACACTGGGCGGACTGGTCTGGACGGCCCTCGACCTGCGCGCACTGGCGCGCGGCGAGGACCGCGCCCGATTGACGCCGTTCGCCCTGTTCGCGCTGGCCGCACTGGCCTTGCAACTGTTCATGGGGGCGCTCGTCGCCGGAATGCGGGCCGGATATGTTGCCGGGGCCGGCTGGTTCAACTGGGACGCCTGGCCGCTGATGCAGGGTAGCCTTGTGCCCGAAGGGATCGACTGGGCCGCCGGCCGGCTCCACGCGCTGCTCAACGATCCGTTCCTGACCCACTTCGTGCACCGATGGTGGGCCTGGGCGGTCGTCGTCATTCTGGTCATCATGGCCCGCAAGGTTCGCCCGCTTGACCGTCGCGCCTCCATCGCGATCCATTCGGCATTCGGAACCCAGGTCCTGCTGGGGATCGCAACGGTGATGAGCGGGGTCGCGCTGTGGATCGCCGTGGCGCACCAGTTGGTCGGCGCCTTGCTGGTCGCTGTCTCAGTCTGGGGCGCCCACACCCTGGGCCTCGAGCGCAAGAAGGCTTGACGAAACCGACTGCACCTGCCTGAATAAGCCTTGCTTTTCAGTAGAGTGGGGCAGACTATGAAACGGGCGGGCAGTTTTCAGGCATGAGCGGGCGGGCATACTGGCTGGCCGGGATCGCGGCTGTCGCGCCAAGCTTGGCGGCAGCAACTGCACCACCGGCAGCCAGTGCGGTGCATTTCCAGCCGCCGGAAGGGCCGGTGATGATCAGCCGGACCGTGGTGCGCAGCCTAATCGACGGCAAGGAAGTCCGCGCAACCCGTCGCTATCTGGTCTGGTTCGAGCGTGAAGGTGACGGCTGGCGAATCGATGGCGAATTGCGCGACGTGACCGTGGAGGTTCCGCCCGTGCTCGAACCCTTTGCCGAGCTGGAGCGCAACCGGATTGAGCCGGGGTTCTTTCCGATCCAGCTGGATTCGGCAGGCCGCATGAAGACGCGCCTTGGTCCGCCGATTGGCGATGCCTCGCGCGCCCGGGCGGTGGCACTGGGTGAAATGATGATCGCCGGAGCCTTGACGTCGGTCAATGCCCGTAACCAGGCGACGACCATGCTGACCCAGGTGGTCATGGCTGGCAATGGCGGCACCGCCTGGCCGGTTGACGTGTTCAATCCGGTCCGGCCTGATACCCTCGAAACCCGCGAAATCGCCCTGCCTGATGGCAGCCGAGGGTCGATCCGGGTTGCCATCCAGGCCGAAGGCACGATCGGTGGCGGCCTCCCCGCGCGGGTTCAACGGACAGTCGAAACCGAACTCAGCGGTTCCACCCGTACATCGCGCGAGGTCTGGACCTTCGAGCGGGTAGCCCCGTAAGAGGCTTGCGGTATTATTTTACCTCTCAGCAGACCGCCTGAATTACTTGACTTTCACCCCACCATCGACGAATTGGCCGCGTTCCCGCGCTGCCGGAAGCGATTCTGCGCAGCGTGTAAATCAGGGATTTGACCTTTTTTCAGAAAGGGAGTGGCCATGAAGGCGCTTTCCAAGGTCACCCGGTCGATCAAACCGGCCGAGGTGGAAAAGAAGTGGCATCTGATCGATGCCGAGGGACTGGTGGTCGGGCGTCTCGCTGTGATCATCGCCAACCATCTGCGCGGCAAGCACAAGCCGAGCTTCACCCCGCACGTCGATTGCGGCGATCATGTCGTCGTGATCAACGCCGGCAAGGTCAAGCTGACTGGCAACAAGCTGAAGAACAAGACCTATTACAAGCACACCGGCTATGCTGGTGGCATCAAGGAAGTGACCGCCGCCAAGGTGCTGGACGGCCGCTTCCCCGAGCGCGTGCTGGAAAAGGCGGTTGAGCGCATGATCCCCCGTGGTCCGCTCGGTCGCAACCAGATGCGCGCCCTTCACCTCTACGCCGGTGCCGAGCATCCGCATGCTGGCACCCAGCCCGTCGCACTCGACGTCGCTGCCATGAACCGCAAGAACAAGGTGGGTGCCTGATGTCTGACACCACGCTCAACGATCTGGCCGATCTCGGCGCTGCCGCCGATGTCGCCACCCCCGCCGCTCCGGCTGCGCCGCTCCGCGAAAAGGAAGTCGACGCCCAGGGCCGTGCCTATGCCACCGGTCGCCGCAAGGACGCCGTGGCCCGCGTCTGGATCAAGCCCGGTTCGGGCAAGGTCGTCGTCAACGGCCGTGACCAGGAAGTCTACTTCGCCCGTCCGACCCTGCGCCTCGTGATCGACCAGCCCTTCCAGGTTGCCGACCGCGCCGGCCAGTACGACGTGATCGCCACCGTCAAGGGCGGCGGTCTTTCGGGTCAGGCCGGTGCCGTCAAGCACGGTATCGCCCAGGCCCTGGCCAAGTTCGAGCCCGCCCTGCGCGGCGCCGTCAAGGCCGCCGGCTTCCTCACCCGCGATAGCCGCGTGGTTGAGCGTAAGAAGTACGGCCGCGCCAAGGCCCGCCGCAGCTTCCAGTTCAGCAAGCGCTGATCCGGATCGCAACGGTTTGGAAAAATGGGGTCGGCCGCAAGGTCGGCCCCTTTTTCTATCAGGCAACCACCTGGACATCTGCCCCATGCAACACCACGCCCCGCTAGCCGCCACGCCCGCGCGCATGATGTTTGCCGGCCGGATCGGCTGGCTGCGTGGTGCCCTTGGCGCAGGCCTGGCCATCGCCCTGACCGCGCTGATCAGCCACACCGCAATGGGCAATGATGCCGCACTGCCGTGGCTGATCGCCTCGATGGGCGCATCGGCCGTGCTGATCTTCGTGCTGCCCGCCAGCCCGCTGGCCCAGCCCTGGCCAGTCGCCGGCAGCCACTTGCTATCGGCAACGATCGGCCTTGCCATCCACGCGCTGTTCGGGGCGACCTGGCTGGGCGCAGGCCTTGCGGTCGGCCTGACGATTGCCGCGATGAGCCTGCTGCGCTGCCTTCATCCGGCGGCGGGTGGGACCGTGCTGATCACCGCCTTGCCCAGCCCGGCGGTGGCTGCGGCTGGCGCCGGCTTCCTGATCGAACCACTCGCGCTCAACGTGCTGGTGCTGCTGGCGACAGGTATTGTCTGGAACCGCCTGACCGGCCATTCCTATCCGCACCGCGCCGCGCCGCAGCCAGTCCAGCCGGACTGGATCGGCCATATCGAGGATGGCGATCTCGATGCGGTCCTGGCGGAATGGGACGAGGTGCTGGACGTAAGCCGTCAGGACCTGCTGGCCGTGGTCCATGCCGTTGAGGGCAAGGTCCGCGCCCGGCGCGCGCTTACAGCGACTTCACCTCAACCGCAAAACCCCCGGCCCCATCCAGCACCAGTCGATTGAACGAGGGGCGCGACGCGCGCAGCCGTTGCGACAGGGTCCCCGCCCCAACAATCCTGATGCGGTGCCCATCGACCTCCACCTCCTTGTCGAAGGGGTCGTGGACATGGCCCGATAGCACCGCACCGGCACCAGCCTGCGCCAGCGCCGCCAGCGCCCGCTTGCCCCCGCGGGTTGAGGCCGTGGCATGGGTATCGGCCTCAACCAGCGGGTGATGACAGGCCACCAGCTTAAGCGGCACGGCCTGGTGATGCGAAAGCCCGTGCAACGCGGCCGCCAGATCAGGCTGGCTCACCCGCCCCTTGGACCAGTTGAGCCGGAACTGCGCGCGCGCAATCGTCTTGAGCGACACCACGGCCACATCGGGCAGGGCAATCTCGCTGCCAAGGCGATGCTTCAGCGCGTGAAAATGGGCATAGGGTCGCGCCAGCCGCCGCAGCATCAGATGGTAATAGGGCACATCGTGGTTGCCCGGCTCGATCGAGACCGGCACCGGCAAGTGCGTGAGCCATTCGGCCGCCAAGGCAAACTCCTTGGCGGTGCCGCGCATGGTCAGATCGCCGGTGCAGATCACCCCGGCCGGCCGCTCTCGCTCTAATTCGGCAGCGAACCAATCCAGCGCCTGGCGATCCTCGTAACCGAAATGCAGATCGCTGACGTGGTAAAGAACGGTCTTGCCCGACATGATCCAGCCTAGATCCGCCCGCTCAGGATCAACC
>JBEEIN010000135.1:0-2569 GCA_041169825.1 Pseudomonadota bacterium | reverse complement strand
CAGCATCGGATAGGTCAGGAACTGCGCCGCCAGTTTTGGTCCGCCCAAGTCACGCGCCATCAGCGCGACACTGGCAGCCAGCCCGCCACCGGCGCTTTCACCAATCACGCCAACCCGATCGGCATCAACCTGTGGCAGGCTGACCAACCAGTTGAGCGCCGCAAGGCAATCTTCCTGCGGCGCGGGGAAGGGGTGTTCGGGGGCAAGTCGGTATTCAACCGAGGCGACCGGGATGCCCAGCGATTGCGCCATGGCGGCCGGTCCCGCCTGCATCACGCTGGCCGAACCCATGATCATTCCGCCGCCATGGATATGCAGCAGGGCTGGGCGGGCGGGTGTGCCCGGCGCCGGATCATAGAGATAAACTTCCAGCGATCCGTCGGGGCCGGCAATGGTGTGAACCACCGGGGCAATCGCGGGTGCCCCCAGGAAAGCATAGCGCGCATTGCTCGCCACGCGCAGCTCGCCCAGGTCCATCGCCGCGAGATCAGTGGGCGGCATCATTTCGAGCAGCGGCAGCAACTCGAGATCGACAAGGTGACGGGTCGACATGGCTTATTGCAGGCTGGTCTTGGGGAACATCCAGCGTTGAGAAAGGCGCGGTTCAAACGGCTGCCATTCGCCTTCGGGTTGCTGCAACCGATCAGCGATGGCGATCACAGCGCTGGGGTTGAAGCCCAGTCCGCAATGGCTAGCCAGCACCTCGATATTCTCGGTCTGTGGGTTCTTGTCGCGGCGCTGGACCGATCCGCGCCAGTGGACCACGCCATCGGTTTTGGTCAGGATCGAGGTGGTCGGCACCGGCGGAGCGCGGTGCAGGTCAACAAAGCGTCCCTGGCGGATCGGTTCGGGATCCTTGCCGTTCAGGTATTCGAACAGGCGCGCCGCGTTGGAATGGCGGCGATCATCCGAGATCGGGCTGCCCAGCGTGATCACCAGCCGCACCGCTTCGGGGTGCGCCTTGGCCAGTTCACGGGCGAAAACTCCGCCGAGGCTCCACCCGACGATCGAGACCTTGCGACCAGTCTCGCGGTAGATCCTCAGCAGCAGCGATTCCATCTCGTGCACCCGGGGCGCGTCGATCCGGACATTGCGGCCCATGCCCCAGCCGCGCGCGTCATAGCCCAACTGCTTGAGCAGCTTGCGCAGCGGCGCGGTCGAATTGTCAGACGCCAGGAATCCGGGCAGGACCAGCACCGGATGCCCATCACCCTGCGGCAGATTGGAAAGATAGGGGCGAAAGGCATAGAACGCCGCAAACTCCAGCATGGCGCGGGACTCGGCAAGCGCGAACAGCCGCGATGGCGGCCGGGCGTGGCTCGGCTGCGGGAATGCAGCGCTGGCTGTTGTCATTTCTTGCTGGCCTTCCTGCTCTTCGCGGCCGGTTTCTTGCTTGCCGGCTTCTTGTTCGTTGCTGGTTTTGCCGTTGCTTTCGCCGCGGGCTTCTTCGCTTTGGCGGCCGGTTTCGGCTTCTTCAAGGGCATGGCCTGCGGTATCCGCGGTTCCGTTACCTTGGCCGCTGCGTCGCGCAGCTCGTGGAAGCTCTCTTCGATGCACTGGGCGTAGAACTCCGGATCGGGCAGCAAGTTGCGACAGGCCGTGAAGGCAATGGTCGCCTCCTTGACATAACTCTGCACAACGTGACCCAGGCCCAACCCGTCGGTCAGGCAGAGCAGGCCCATCATGCTTTCCAGCCGCGCCCCGGCCGAATAGATCGGCACCGGCGGACCGGGTACGTTCGTAACCACCGTGGTAAAGGGCAGAGCCACGCGGTTGGCCAGGCCCAGCCGGGTGTAAGCCTGCGCCGCCAGCGCCATGAACAGTGCCGGGCTGACCTTGCTCATCTCGGTCATGTTCCGGGCGCCGATGGCATCAGACATGGCCTTGGAATTGGTGGTCTGTGAGAAGACGTATTCCAGCCGGTCAATCGGATCGGCGATATGGGTGCCAAGCGGGGCGATCATCGCCGCAACCTGGTTGCCCATGTCGCCCTTTTCATCCTTCCCGCGCACCGAGATCGGCGCCATCGCGGTCAGGGTCTTGTCGGGCAGGTCATCCTTGGCCTCAAGGTACTTGCGCATCGCCCCGCCGATGATCGCCAGGAACACGTCGTTGACCTTGGCCCCTTCCACCGCATGGCGGATTGCTTTGATGTCGGCCAGCGGTACCGACCGTCCCTCAACTACGCGGGTGGTGGAGATCACCTGATTGAACCGCGTACGCGGGGCAATCATCTCCCCATGCAGGGCGAAGTCCTTGGTTGCCAGGCCCTTCACCGCGCGGGCCAGGCCGGGCATCGCCTTGGCCGCAACCTCAAGCTGGCGGACCGGGTTCGCCACGGCATTGAGCCATGATTTGGCGATCAGCGAGGCCGGGCTAGGGATAGCCTCGGGTTGCCAGTTGTCCGGCTCTGCCGGGGGCGGTGCGTCGGGCATCAGCGTGTGGAGCGCCTCCATCAGGTCAATCCCGCTCATCCCGTCGATCGCGGCATGGTGGACCTTGGTGACCATCGCATAGCTGCCCTTGGCCACGCCCGGGATATTGTCGAGCCCTTCGATCACGGTGAATT
>JBEEIN010000134.1:0-3444 GCA_041169825.1 Pseudomonadota bacterium | reverse complement strand
TTTTCGGTGATCGCGAACAGCACGCCATCGCGCTCGGTCAGCTGGTCTTCGGTCAGGCCGGTCTTGCGCAGGAATCCTTCGAGCGCCTGCGGCGGCGCGCCAACGCGCGGCCCCTTCACCTCTTCCGAGACGGCAGCGGTGGCTGCGGGCAACCCGCGCGCGATCAGGGCCAGGCGGCGCGGGGTCGACCAGACGGTGACTTCACCCACGGCAACGCCGGCAGCCTCCATTTCCTTGCGGAACAGCTTTTCCAGATCAGCGCGCGCGCCGGCCTGCATCCGCGCGGGGATTTCCTCGGAGCGGAGTTCGAGGAGAAAGTCACTCATACCGTCCACCCCGGATACTTCGCTTCCCATTCAGCCTTGTTCTTCTCAATCCAGGCCTGGCACGATCCCTTGGCAAGATCGCGGACCCGGCCGATATAGCTGGCCCGTTCCTGCACCGAAATCACGCCGCGGGCCTGTAGCAGGTTGAACAGGTGGCTGGCCTCAATCGCCTGGTCATAGGCGGCCAGCGGCACCTGCGCGGCGATGCAGCGCTGGCACTCGGCCTCGGCGTGCTGGAAGCCCTTGAACAAGGTTTCGGTGTCGGCCACTTCGAAGTTGTACTTCGAATGCTCCTGCTCGTTCTTCAGGAACACGTCGCCATAAGAAACGCCTTCGGCGTTGAAGGCCAGGTCATAGACGTTGTCGACGCCCTGGATGTACATGGCGAGCCGCTCAAGCCCATAGGTCAGCTCACCGGCAACCGGCTTGCAATCGAACCCGCCGACCTGCTGGAAATAGGTGAACTGGGTCACTTCCATCCCGTCGCACCAGACTTCCCAGCCCAGGCCCCAGGCACCCAGCGTCGGGCTTTCCCAGTCATCCTCGACAAAGCGGATGTCGTGCGCCAGCGGATCGACGCCAATTTCGGCCAGCGATTGCAGATAGAGTTCCTGCAGGTTTTCCGGGTTCGGCTTCAGGATCACCTGATACTGGTAATAGTGCTGCAGCCGGTTCGGGTTCTCGCCATAGCGACCGTCGGTCGGGCGGCGGCTCGGCTGGACATAGGCGGCCTTCCAAGGCTCCGGCCCCAGCGCGCGCAGCGTCGTAGCAGGGTGGAAAGTGCCAGCGCCCATGCGCATGTCATAGGGCTGCAGGATCAGGCAGCCCTGGGCGCTCCAAAAGGCATGGAGGCGCAGGATCATTTCCTGGAACGAAAGCGGGCGGGTCTTATCCGTCATGGCCACGGCCTTTGGCGGATGGGCGGTTTCCGGTCAACCGGCCAGCAGCAAGGTTATGACAACCGAGATCGTTCATCGACGGGCATGAAAGCTGCGCTATAGCAGGGACATGATCGCGCGCCTGCTCCCCCCCCTCGCCCTGCTGCTCAGCTCCGCAGTAAACGCGCAGCAATCGCTGCCCACGCCGCAACCGGTGGTGGCCGAACCGGTGCCTTTCGATGCACGACCGGCGATGTGGAAGGTTAGCGATGCCGACACCTCCATTTACCTGTTCGGCACGATCCACTTGCTGCCGCGCGGCCTGAACTGGTTTCACGGCGCATTGGCCGAGGCTTTTGGCAGCGCGGACGAGCTGGTCACAGAAATACCGGACGTTGATCAGGCGGAGAGCCAGTCCGTGCTGCTCAAGCGCGGGATCCTGCCGGCCGGACAAAGCCTGCGCGACCAGATGTCGGCCAGCGAGCGCGCCAAATTCGAACAGACCCTGGCGGGCTTCGGCTTGCCAGCTGCTGCATTTGACCGGTTCAAGCCGTGGTACGCGGCAGTTGTGCTTGCCACCCTGCCGTTGCAGCGCAAGGGCTATGCGCTGGCCAACGGGGTTGAGACCGAACTTGCCAATCGCAACCTGGCGCAGGGGCGAGCGCGGATCGGGCTGGAGACGCTGGATTACCAGCTCGCACTGTTCGATGGCTTTCCGGCCAAGGTTCAGCGCCGCTATCTGTTCGAGGTGATCGACGCTCTGCCCGATATCGACAAGGATGTTGGCGAAATGGTGGCCGCTTGGCGCGACGGCGATGCCGCAAAGCTGGCCGAACTGATGAATGCCGAGGAGGACGATCCGGTCATGATCGAAGCCTTGCTGACCAATCGCAACAAGGCCTGGGCGCGGTGGATTAAGGCGCGGCTTGACCGCCCCGGAACGGCCTTTATCGCGGTTGGTGCAGGTCACCTTGGCGGTGCCGGTTCGGTACAGGACGAGCTTAAGGCAATGGGGATAAAGTCCGCCCGTGTTCAATAGGATCGCTGCCTCTCTCCTGGCGTTGCTGCTGGCGGCCTGCCAGCAAACCGAACCTGCCCGCCCCGTCATCTGGCAGGTTGATGGCCCGCATGGCGAGCGCGCTTGGCTGCTTGGCACGATCCACGCGCTACCGAACCCCATCAGCCTGGATAGCCCGGCCTTTTTAAGGGCCAAAAAGGAAGCAGGTTCGCTGGTGGTGGAAGTTGCGGCACTGGCGGATGACAAGCGCACCGCCCTCGCCTTTCACAAGCTTTCCGCCGTCGCTGTGGCTCCGGCGATTGCGGATCGCGCCAACCAGGCTGACCGAGCGGCCCTGAGCAAGCTGCTGGCCGACACGAAAACCCCGCTTGATCGCTTCAACCAGATGGACACTTGGGCCGCCGCGCTGGCGCTGGCCCAAGCCATCTCCGCCGGTAGCGGCGATGACAGCGGAAACGGGGCTGACCGCCTGATCCTTAAGGAAATGCAGGGCAAGCCGCTCAAGGAATTTGAAGGCGCGGAACGCCAGCTGGCAATCTTCGATGCTCTGCCGGAAAGCGAGCAACGCGATCTGCTTTCGGCGGTCATTCGTTCGGCACCAACCGCCCGCAAGGATGGTCGGGCCTTGCAGCAGGCATGGCTGCGCGGCGATGTTGCTGCGCTTGAGGCGCTGGACCACGCTGGTCTGCTGGCCGATCCGGAACTGCGGGACGCGCTGCTGATCCAGCGCAATGCCGACTGGGTACGGCAGCTGTCAGCCATGCTCAAACAGGGCGAGAAGCCGCTCGTCGCGGTTGGCGCGTTGCATCTTGTTGGCAAGGACGGCTTGGTGGCCCGGCTGCAGGCGCAGGGATTCAAGGTTACCCGCCTGCAATAGCCTTGCATTTCGCGGCCATTGCCGGTAACTGCCCGCGCTTCCCGTCATGGTCATCCCTGGAGGCGTGGCGGAGAAGAACTGTAATCCAGAGTTTTGAAAGGCAATGCAATGAGCGATACGCTGCACCTGCCGGCCGAGACGCGTGAACGGGCTGGCAAGGGAGCCTCCCGTGAACTGCGTCGTAATGGCCGCGTCCCCGCCGTCGTCTATGGCAACAATGAAGAGCCCCTGGCGATCCACGTCGAAGAAAAGCTGCTGGTCAAGCAGCTCGGCACCGGCCACTTCTTCAACTCGATCGTTGAAGTCGAAGTTGGCGGCAAGACCGTGCGCACGCTCCCCAAGGAC
>JBEEIN010000133.1:0-6816 GCA_041169825.1 Pseudomonadota bacterium | reverse complement strand
CGTAGAAGGCCAGCGCCAGCACCATCATGCGGATGATCGGATCGGTGCGGACCTTGTCCCAGGCGCCGTTCAGCGTCATCAGGCCGTTGATCATCCCGCCCCAGCTGGGCATCCACAGCATGACCGAGAAGACCATGCCCAGCGTCTGCGCCCAGTCGGGCAGCGCGGTGTAATGCAGGTGGTGCGGACCCGCCCAGATGTAGAGGAAGATCAGCGACCAGAAGTGCAGGATCGACAGGCGATAGCTGTAGACCGGGCGCTGCGCCTGCTTGGGCACGAAGTAATACATCATCGCCAGGAAGCCGGCGGTCAGGAAGAAGCCCACGGCATTGTGGCCATACCACCACTGGACCAACGCACCCTGCACGCCCGACCAGGCCGGATAGCTCTTCGATCCGAACAGGCTGACCGGAATGTTCACGTTGTTGACCAAGTGGAGCATGGCCACGGTCAGGATGAACGAGAGGTAGAACCAGTTGGCGACGTAGATGTGCGGTTCGGACCGCTTCACGATCGTGCCGACGAACACAATCAGATAGGCCACCCAGACGATGGTCAACCACAGGTCGACGTACCATTCGGGCTCGGCATATTCCTTACCCTGACTGATGCCGAGCAGGTAGCCGGTCGCAGCCAGGACGATGAACAGCTGATAGCCCCAGAAGACGAAACGGGCGAGGCCAGGGAAGGCCAGCCTCGCCCGGCAGGTGCGCTGCACCACGTAGAACGAGGTGGCAATCAGCGCGCTGCCTCCGAATGCGAAGATTACGGCAGAGGTGTGCAGCGGGCGCAGGCGGCCAAAGCTGGTCCATTCAAGGCCGAAGTTGAGCACCGGGAAGGCGAGCTGCAAGGCGATGAACAGTCCGGCCAGAAACCCGGCCATGCCCCAGAATACCGTGGCAATCATGCCATAACGGATCAGGTCGTCATCATAACGCCCTTCGTCCACCGGAGCCTTCAACAGACCGCGCGCGGCGGCCTGGAAATCGGTGGTACGCAGCGAGACGATCAGGCCGGTCAGCGCCGCCAGGGCAAAAATGCCCATATGCACCGAAAAGCCCCAGTCGACCGCGGCCGCCATGGCAAAGATTGAAAGAAACAGTGCAGCCAGCCACCAGCCGCTGCGCGAGACTACGGATTCCATGAGCCTTCCCTCTCAGGAAATGACAGATAGGATCGCGATTGGACCCTTTGCCGCAGCGCAACATTGACCGGGATCAAATTTCACCACTTGGTGCGGAAATAACCAGAAACAATGCAAAAATTGCGCAAGATCAATGTTGCAGGTTCGATCCGGTTGCAATCCCGGTCCTGCGCCGTAACCACCTCTGCTGCATAGGGCAGCTGCTGCGGCGCCGGATGAGGGATTATGAAGAAACTGACTGTCTCCGCCCTGCTGGGCGCCTGCGCTATTCTGGCCGCGAGCCCGGCCACTGCCGGCAGCACCGACGGCAAGGTTCAGGTCAAGCTGCTCGCCACTGGCGTGCTGCCGGATGGCAAGATCACTGCATTGGAAAACAATGCCATTGGCCTGCCGGCCGGCAGCCAGACCAGCGCCAACGATAACGTCGTGCCGACCGTGGCCGTGGAATACTTTGCGACCAGCAATGTCTCGATCGAAACGATCTGCTGCCTGACCCAGCACAAGGTTGGCGGTGAAGGCGCGATTGCCGGGGCGAAGATCCTGGATCACGTGCTGATCCTGCCCACCACGGTGACGCTGAAGTACCATGTCGATGCCGGCGCGATTAAGCCCTATGTCGGCGTTGGCCCTTCGGTGTTCTTTTTCATCGATGAAAAGCCCGCCGCGACGACCATGGCGCTGGGCGGCACCAAGGCCAAGCTCGACAGCAAGCTTGGCGTTGCGCTGCAAGCCGGGGTCGATATCCCGGTGGGCGGCGCGGGCTTTGGCGTCAGTCTGGATGCCAAGAAGTACTTCATGAACACCCGCCTGCACGTAACCAATGCGGCCGGTGCGGAAGTGCTGACGACCAAGCACAAGCTTGATCCCTGGGTGCTGAGCGGCGGGGTATCCTACCGCTTCTAAAGCGTCGTATTCCGGTCCGGGGGAACCCGGACCGGTGATGCCAAGGCCAAGCCGGATGGCTTGGCCGCACCCATCAACCAGCTTCGGCCAACAGCCCTTCGCGGTCGCGAATTTCCACCTCGCGCCGCGAAGGCAGGTCGATCAAGCCCTCTGACTTGAGGCGCGTGAACTGGCGGCTGACGGTTTCGATCGTCAGCCCCAGCACGTCAGCCACCTGCTGGCGCGAGAACGGCAGGGTAAAGCGGCTCAACGGCTGGTCATGGCTGCCCTGGCAACCCTGCTCCACCAACCGCTCCGACATCTCGACGATAAAGCTGGCCACCCGTTCCCCGGCCGACTTGCGGCCCAGCAGCAGCATCCAGCGCCGGGTCCGATCCAGTTCGCCCAGGGTCCGTTGCAGCAGCTTGTGTTCGAGCGCCGGGTGTTCGCGCGCAAAGGCATCGAAATCGCGGCGGCTGAACACGCAGACTTTTGCCTCGGTCAGGGCGGTCACGCCATGGCCAGTAGTCGATCCGAAGGGGCGGCCAATGAAGTCCGATGGGTAAACCACCCCGACAATCTGCTCACGCCCGTCCTCGGTTCCGGTCGAAAGTTTGAGCACGCCATCGATCACATTGGCGACGAGGACCGAATCCTCGCCCTCCCAGATCAGTGATTCCCCGGGTTTAAGCGTGCGGCGACGGCCAATAGTATTGAGCGTTTCCAATTCGTTGGCATCGAGCGAGGCGCAAATCGCTCGGTTCCGGACAACGCAGGTATCGCACGCAGACATACGAGCATATTGCCGGAGCACCCCTCTCGGCGCAAGCTAGACGATATCGACCAGCGGCCCGAGTTCGGCCCGCAAACGGTCCAATGCCTGGGCTTTCAACTGGTGCACCCGCGGCACCGATACGTCGAGCGTTGCGTCAATTTCCGCCAATTTGAGCTCTCCAACAAAGTAGAGCTGCATCACCAGTTGCAGCCGCACGGGAAGGCTCGCCACAGCACTGGTCAGAGCCTCGCGCAGTTCCGGTGATCGCGCCAGAGCCAGGTGCCCTTTCGATCCGCGACCATACCGATGCCCTGCCCTGGCGGGCGCGGGCGGGGGTCAACAACTGGTCGCTCTCGGCCGGACGGGCCGAGGCAACGCGCCAGGCGCTATTGCGCCAAGGCATTGCCGAAGGGCGTTATCACCGGATTGAGGGCGTGGCCGACCGCGAGCCGCTGATCCGGGACAACCCCGAGGATCCGCGCAACCGCCGCATCTCGATCCTGTTGCTGCGCTGAGCAGCCCGTGCCAGACTGCGGGCGATGCATATCGCCTTCCTGCTGTTCCCGAACGTCACCCAGCTGGACCTGACCGGCCCGGCGCAATTCCTGTCGCGCCTGCCCGATGCGAAAGTTGATCTGGTCTGGGAGAGCCTGGCACCGGTGCCAACCGACGCCGGCTTTTCGATCCTGCCGACCGCCACTTTCGCCCAAGTGCCGCAGGCCGACCTGCTCTGCATCCCCGGCGGGATCGGGGTGAATAGGGTGATTGACCATGGCCCGGCGCTGGACTGGGTGCGGCAAGTGGGGACCGATGCGCAATGGGTAACCAGCGTCTGCACCGGCGCGCTGATCCTGGGCGCGGCCGGACTGCTGAAAGGTTACAAGGCAACGACCCACTGGGCCTGGCACGATCTCCTATCGCTGTTCGGGGCAGAGCCGGTTCAGGCCCGCCACGTTATCGACCGGAACCGGGCGACCGGCGGCGGCGTCACCGCGGGGATCGACTTTGCCCTGGCCCTGATGGCCAAGATCGCGGGCGAGGATCATGCCCGGATGGTCCAGCTGGCGCTGGAATACGATCCGGCCCCGCCCTTCCCCGGCGGATCACCGGCGAAGGCGGAATCAGCCCAGGTTGCAGCCTATAACGCCCGGGCAGACCGGCTTGCGCCCACGCGGCGCGAGGATCTGATTGCCGCCGCCCGCCGTCTGGGCTTTTCGGGCGACTGACACCGTGCCAAAGTCCATCCCATAAACAGGGAGGGGACGATTCATGGCCGTTGGCCAAAATATCCTGTGGGGCACCCCCCACTCGCTCTATACGGGCAAGGCGCGAAGCTATCTCATCAAGAAGCAGATCGCGTTTGCGGAACGGGTTCCGGGGAACCCGCATTTCCTGAATGACGTGGTGCCCGCCATCGGCCACATGGTGCTGCCAGTGCTGGAGACGGCTGACGGCCAGTTGGTGCAGGACACCAGCGCGATCATCGATCATCTCGATACGCAATACCCAGAACCTGACCTGACCCCGCCTGGCGGGGTCCAACAGGTTGTGGCGAATTTCCTTGATGCCTTTGGTTCGAACTACCTCTTGCCACTGGCGATGCACTATCGCTGGACCTATCGCGCCGAGCAGGAGCTGTTCCTGCAAGCCGAATTCGCGCGCGCCGTCCCGCCCGCCATTCCCTATGAACAGCGCCTGGCAATGGCCGGGGCGATCATGAACCGCTTCAACGGCTTCCTGCCAAACCTGGGAGTGACCCCGGCGGTCATCCCGGCGATGGAGGAAAGCTATCGCGAACTGCTGGCCGTGCTGGAGGCCCATTTCCGCCTGCATCCCTATCTGCTTGGCGGGCGCCCAAGCCTGGCCGACTTCGGGATGATGGCACCGCTCTATGCCCACCTCGCCCGCGATCCGGTGCCGGCTCTGCTGATGCGGACCATTGCCCCCAATGTCGCCCGTTGGACCGAACGGATGAACAGTCCGGCGATTATCGACAGCGACTATGCAGATGACAGCGGTGCCTATCCCTCAGACGATGCGATCCCGGCCTCGCTCGAAGATGTCCTGCGGGTGGCCTTTTCGCACTGGGCACCGGGGCTGGCTGCTGATGCGGCCCAGTTTGAACAGTGGCTGGCCAGCCTTGGCGATGCGCCGTCGGGGACGCTGGTCTCGCACGACGGCAAACGGCAGGTCCACCCGCATGTTGGCCGGGTCAGCTATGCCTGGCGCGGCGTGACGATGGAGCGCGCAAGCCAGCCGCACTCGCTGTGGCACCTGGCCCGCGCGCAGGCTCTGGCGGACAGGCTTCCAGAATCCGACGCCCATGCCCTGCAGGCGCTGCTTGCACGGACCGGCGGCGCCGAAGTGATGGCCATCCGAACCACCCGCCCGATCAAACGATCCGAAAACGTCCTGGTCCTTGCCTGAGCAGCGACCAGTCCATCAATTGCAAGGAATGTCGATGAATTACGATGACGTCGTCCTCGGTCGCAGATCGATCCGGGGCTATCTGAACAAGCCCGTGCCGCGTGAACTGATTGCGGAAGTGCTGACGCTGGCCATGCGTTCGCCCAGTTCAATGAACACCCAGCCGTGGAACTTCCACGTGATCACTGGCGAGCCGCTGGACCGGATCCGCGCCGGCAATACCGAGCGCAACCTGGCCGGCGTGCCGCACAGCCGCGAATTTCGCACCGGCCATCCCTTTGAGGGGGTCCACCGTGAGCGCCAGATCGGCGTGGCCAAGCAGCTGTTCGCCGCGCAAGGCATTGCCCGCGATGACAAGGAGGCCCGGCTTGACTGGGTGCTGCGCGGCTTTCGCCAGTTCGATGCGCCGGTCTGCGTGATCATCACCTATGACAAGGAATTGGCCGACAGCGATGATACCGCCTTCGATTGCGGGGCGGTTACCACCGCATTGGTCAACGCCGCCTGGTCGCGCGGGTTGGGCTGCGTGATCAACAGCCAGGGCATCATGCAAAGCCCGGTGGTGCGCGAGCATGCCGGGATTCCGGACGATCAGGTGATCATGAAGGCGGTCGCCCTCGGCTGGCCGGATGAGAGCTTCCCGGCCAATGCCGTGGTTTCGGAACGCAAGCCGGTTGAAGAGGCCACCCGCTGGGTCGGGTTCGACTGAATGGTAAAAGGCCCGGCGGTTTCGGGGGACCGCCGGGCCGTGCCTGGAAGGGGACAGGCAACCGGGTTCAGTTGAAAGAACGGTTGCCGCCAGTCCCGATTAAGCGCGACCGATCAAAAAGGTACCCAGCGCTGCTTTTTTGAAAACTTCATATAGCCGGTGTTGACGCCCAGCCGCAGCCCGGCGCCCATCCGCACCGGGATCAGCACCACATCGCCGCGCCGGAGATAGCTGACGTGGAACCCGCCAATCAGATAGGCCTGGCCTTCGGCCGCACCGTAAAGATTGTACAGGTCATCGGTGTTGTAGAGGTTGTAGACCAGGACGAAGGTGTTCGCGGCATTGGCCCCCAGGTCAAGACCCAGCGAAGGCCCGCGCCAATAGACTGGCTTCTGCCCCTCGATCTTGTGGTGCAGCGTGCCCGAGCCATAGCGGAACCCGACCATGACCGCACCGCCACCTTCGCGCCCGACAATATAGCCATTCGGCTCACCCTGTTTTTTCAGCAGGTCCTGAATCATCGTTGCCAGCCCCTTCGAGCCTTTGCCGAACACACCTTCGGCAGCCCCGATCAGGTCATCCTCCTTATAGGTGGTGCCGGTCTGGGCTGCTGCGGCAGGATTGGCCGCAGCCGGAGAGGCAGTTTCTGCCAGCGCCGCGACAGTGGCCGGCTGCGGCGCCGGGACCGGGTCGACCGCGATCGAGGGCGATGCGGCGGGGGCCTGAGCGGCGCTCGTCGGAGCGTGTAAATCTCCGTCGATCGCCTTATTAGGATCAATGGCTGTTACTTGTGCCGAGCCGGCCGCGCTGGCGAACATCATCACCAGCCCGATAAGTCCCGCACACAATTTACCCTGCATTGTCGTCATGATCGTGTCC
>JBEEIN010000132.1:0-8398 GCA_041169825.1 Pseudomonadota bacterium | reverse complement strand
GCCGATACAAAAAGGGCGGTCCCGCGGGGCCGCCCTTTTTTGTTTGGGTAACTTGGGTTCAATTCCGGAACGAGGGGTCGATCCGATCGAGCTTGCGCAGCAGCGCTGGCCAGGCGAGGCCGTTGGAAACCATGCCCATGCCAGCCGGCGGGGTCTGTTCCTTGACCTTTTCCGGCGTGCCCTGCGGCGGGTTGTTCAACCCGTCGCGCCCGGCCGAGAGCATCTTGACCTGAGCATCGCAGGCGCGTTCGAGGAAGTAGAGCCGCAGGAAGCATTCGCCCACGGTTTTGCCGACTGCCAGGGTGCCGTGGTTGCGCAGGATCATGACGTGCTTGTCGCCCATGTCGTGCACCAGCCGCTCACGCTCATCGAGGTCGGTCGCGATGCCTTCATAGTCATGATAGGCAATGTCCGATCTGGCGATCATCGCGGTCTGGGTATGCGGCAGCAGCCCTTCCGACATGGCGCTGACGGCCTGGCCGGCGGGCGTGTGCAGGTGCATGACCGCGTGGGCATCCTCGCAATTCATGTGCAGCGCCGAATGGATGGTGAAGCCGGCCGGGTTGACCGGATGCGCGGTCGGGATCACCGGCTGCCCTTCGACATCGATCTTCACCAGCGAGCTGGCGGTGATCTCTTCAAACATCATGTCATAGGGATTGATCAGGAAGTGATGCTCCGGCCCCGGCACGCGGGCCGACAGGTGGGTGAAGATCAGGTCATCCCAGCCATAGAGCGCCACCAGCCGATAGGCCGCGGCCAGATCGACGCGAACCGCCCACTCTTCCGCGCTCACAGAACCGCGGACGTGATCGTCATTTGCACTGGTTTTGGTTTCAAGGACGGTGGCCATCAATTCTCTCCTGATCGCTTTGGACCAAGACTAGGACGATTCGCCGCGCTTGTCAGGGCCCAAGTAATCGGCGCGGAACTTTGCGGCGAAGGCGGCAAAGGTTCCGGCAGCGATGGCTTCGCGCATGGCCTGCATCAGCTGCTGGTAGAAGGTCAGGTTATGCTCGGTCAGCAGCATGGCGCCTAGGATTTCCCCGCTCTTGTGCAAGTGATGCAGATAGGCGCGGCTGTACTTGGTACAGCAATCGCCCGGGCAGCGCTCATCAAGCGGCGCGGTATCCTCGGCATGCTTGGCGTTGCGCAGGTTGACCGGGCCGTTCCAGGTAAAGCCCTGCCCGTTACGACCGGATCGGCTGGGCAGGACACAGTCGAACATATCGACCCCGCGTTCGACTGCGCCGACCAGATCGTCCGGCTTGCCCACGCCCATCAGGTAACGCGGGCGATCGGCCGGCAACATGCCCGGCGCGAAATCGAGCGTGGCGAACATCGCCTCCTGCCCCTCACCCACTGCAAGGCCGCCGATGGCATAGCCATCAAAGCCGATTTCCTGCAGCGCCTCGGCGCTTTCGCGGCGCAGGTCTTCATGGAGCGCGCCTTGCTGGATCCCGAACAGGGCGGAACATTCGGCGTGCGCTTCCCCGCTGTCGAACCCGGCCCGGCTGCGCACGGCCCAGCGCATCGACATCCGCATCGACTGGGCAATCGTGTCATAGGGGGCATCGGCGCGCGGGCATTCGTCAAAGGCCATGACGATATCGCTGCCCAAGAGGCGCTGGATTTCCATCGAGCGTTCGGGGGTGAGCAGGTGACGGCTGCCATCGAGGTGGCTCTTGAAGGTCACGCCATCCTCGGTGATCTTGCGCAGCTCGCTCAGGCTCATCACCTGATAGCCGCCGCTGTCGGTCAGGATCGGGCGATCCCAATTCATAAACTTGTGCAGCCCGCCCAACCGCGCCACGCGCTCGGCCCCGGGGCGCAGCATCAGGTGATAGGTATTGCCCAGCAGGATATCGGCGCCGGTCGCACGGACGCTTTCGGGCTTCATCGCCTTGACCGTGGCGGCGGTACCAACCGGCATGAACGCGGGCGTGCGAATTTCCCCACGCCGCATCCGGATTATGCCGGTGCGGGCCTTGCCATCGGTGGCGTGGATATCGAACTGGAAGCGCGGCGCAGTCATGGCCGCCCCGCTAGACGAAACGGTTGCGCTCGACCAGCCCGACCAGGGCTTCGCGCATTTCCGTCCAGGCTTGCTGCTCGGCCGCGTCGATCGCGGGCACGGAGGCTTCGATCACATCGACCAGCGTATCGATCATCCCGCGAAACCAGTCAGGCGGCACGTCCAGTGCGACGCGGTGGTGCGGCACCGAAGTGTCGAAATAGATCCGCGCCTCGACCGGCGATTTGAACCAGGTCATGACGTAGTAGAGCGTGTTGCCGACCATTTCGGCCTCAAGCCGTTCGGGCCCGAGCGGCGCATGATGGACAAAGCTGGCGCGGGCTTCGGGAAACCGCCGGTAATATTCGGCCATGACGGGCGCGGTCAGATCGCCCATGGTGGCCGCGGCCCGCTCCAGCCGCGCCTCGATTGCCGCCTGCCCTGCCCGATTGGTCATCTGTCCCTCCGCCCAGCAGCTTAGGCAGGACAGAGGGTGGATGTCTTGTCTGAAATCAAGCCGCAGCGTCAGGCAACAGCAGCGAGGAGTCTCCGTAGGAGTAAAACCGATAGTCGTTGGCGATAGCATGCGCATAAGCAGCCTGCATCCGCTCCAGCCCCATCAGCGCGGAAACCAGCATGAACAGGGTGGACTTGGGCAGGTGGAAATTGGTCACCAGCGCGTCGATCCCTTTGAAGCGGTAGCCGGGGGTGATGAAGATCGCGGTGTCACCTTCGAAGGGGTGGATCACGCGGCTGTCATCGGCTGCACTTTCCAACAAGCGCAGGCTGGTCGTACCGACCGCGACGATCCGGTTGCCGCGGGCCCGGACGGCGTTGAGCCGCGCAGCCGTTTCTGCTGTGATCACGCCCCATTCGGCGTGCATCTGGTGGTCCTCGGTATCGTCGGCCTTGACCGGCAGGAACGTGCCCGCCCCAACATGCAAAGTCAGGGTTTCGTGCGCGATGCCGCGGGCTGCGAGGGCCTCCATCAACCGCGGGGTAAAATGGAGCGCAGCAGTTGGCGCGGCGACTGCGCCGTCCTTGGCGGCGAACATCGTCTGGTAGTCTGACTTGTCCTGCTCATCGATCGCGCGCTTGCCGGCGATATAGGGCGGGAGCGGGACTTGTCCCGCCCGATCGAGCAGGACCTCAACCGGCTCATCCCCGGCAAAGGCCAGGGTCCAGGACCCGTCTGGGTGGCGCTCTTCCGCGGTTGCGCTGACCCCGGCGGCAAATTCGATCAGGTCACCGGGCGTGAGCCGCTTGGCGTTGCGGACAAAGGCCTGCCAACGTCGCAGGTCGATCCGCTTGTGCAGCGTGGCGCCAATCCGGGCCGCGCCGCGATAGCCTTCAAGCTGGGCGGGAATGACGCGGGTATCGTTGAACACCAGCACATCACCGGGTTCCAGCAGGCTTGGCAGGTCAAGCACGCCCTGATCGGCAAAGTCCCCCTGCCCCGGCACGTATAGCAGCCGCGCGGCATCACGCGGCCGGGCTGGTCGCAAGGCGATCCGATCGGTCGGCAGGTCAAAATCAAACAGGTCAACGCGCATGGCCGCGCCCTAGCGGGACGGGGTCAGCGGTCAAGCCCGGCAAAAGGGCTCAGTTGGACTTCGACTTGCTAAGCATGTCCGCGGAAATGGCCGCAGGCGCGGTCACCACCGGCGCCACCGGGCGCGGCTTGCCTTCGCTGAGCAGCGAAGCCTGGACGATCTTGGTCGGGCTGGCGGGCGGCTCACCCCGCTCGATCGCATCAACATAGTCCATGCCAGCGATCACCCGGCCGAAATTGGTGTAACGGTGATCCAGCGCAAAACGCGGATAGAACACGATAAAGAACTGGCTGTTCGCCGTATCCGGCTGATCGGTGCGGGCCATCGAGACCGAGCCGCGCACGTGCGGGATATAATTGAACTCTGCCTTCAGGTCCGGGAGCGAGGAGCCGCCCTGGCCGGTTCCGGTCGGATCACCAGTCTGGGCCATGAAACCGTCAATCACACGGTGAAAGATGATCCCGTTGTAAAAGCCCTGGCTGGCCAGCGTCTTGATCCGCTCAACATGACCCGGAGCCCAACTGGGCATCAGCCGGATCAGCACGCGGCCACCGTTCGATAGATCAAGCGCCAGAATATTCTCCGGCTCGAAAGCCGGATCGGGGTTGATGATCGCGCTCATCGCCGGGGCTGCCGGGGCGGGCGGGACCTTGCCTTTCGCCAGGCTGGGGGTGGCAATCAGGGCCAGGCCCAGGGCAATGGCGGAAAGCTTGGCTCGGATCATGGAGGTCTGGACTCAATAGAAGGGCTTTTGTGGGGGCGGGATAGCCGCGTCAGTCTGTCGTGGCAATGAACAGCAACAGACTATGAACCGCGCGGACCGCCCGCCTTGGCAATTTTGGCCAGAACATCGGCGCAAACAGTCGGGGTGACGAATTTGGAGATATCCCCGCCGTAAACAGCAATCTCCTTCACCAGCCGCGAAGCGATCGGTTGAAGCGAGACATCGGCCATCAGGAAGATCGTTTCGACCCGGGCGTTGAGCTGGCGGTTCATGCCGGTCAACTGATACTCATATTCAAAGTCGGTCACCCCGCGGATGCCGCGGATCACCACCGAAGCGCCCTGAGCCTCGGCGAAATCCATCAGCAGCGAATTGAACCCGACCACCTCGACATTGGTGATCCCAAGGTTCGCTACCTCGCGCTCGACCATCGCCATCCGCTCAGGATCGGAAAACATGGGCGACTTGGCGATGTTGGTCGTCACGCCAATAATCAGTCGATCGACCAGCTTGGCGCCGCGGGCAATGATGTCCATGTGGCCCAGGGTGATCGGATCGAATGTCCCCGGATAAACCCCAACCCGTTCCATCAGTGGTCCCTTTCCACAATGAACCGCGCGAGATCGCGCAGCAGGTCTGCCTCTGCCCCGTGGGGACCAAGGTGCGCAACGGCCTGATCGACCAGCATCCGTGCCTGTTCGCGGGCGCGTTCCGGCCCCAACAGCGAGACGAACGTCGCCTTGCCCGCCGCGGCATCCTTGCCCACGGCTTTGCCAGCCTTTTCCGCATCGCCTTCATGGTCGAGCAGATCATCGGCAATCTGGAAGGCGAGGCCAATGTCGCGGGCATAGGCCCGCAGGTGCGTGCGCCCTTCAACCGGAACCTTGGCCAGCGCTGCCCCCAATTCCACCGACGCGCCCAGCAAGGCGCCCGTCTTGAGCTGTTGCAGCTTGGTGATCGTGTGCAGATCGAACGTGGTGGTTTCGGCGACGATATCCATCATCTGCCCGCCGGCCATGCCATTCCACCCGCTCGAAGTGGCGAGCACCTGGATCAGTTCGGCACGCACAAAGGGATCACCGCTGGTGGCGGGATCAGCCAGAATCTCGAAGGCGAAATCGTGCAAGGCATCGCCGGCCAACACGGCAGTGGCTTCATCGAAGGCCAGGTGCGTGGTCGGCTTGCCATGCCGCAAGGCATCGTTGTCCATGCACGGCAGGTCATCGTGGACCAGCGAGTAAACGTGGATAGCCTCGATCGCGCAGCCAACACGCAGGGCTGCTGAGCGATCGGCCCCGTAAAGCGCGGCCGTGACCGTTACCAGCAAGGGCCGCAGCCGTTTGCCGCCGCCCAGCAGGGCATAGCGCATCGCTTCGACCAGGCGCGCGCGCGGATCACCCGGCACGGGCAGCAGAATATCAAACAGGGCGGCGACATCGTTGCCAATGTCCTGAATGGCCTGAGCCAGCAGGGGTGTCGCCTTGGTCACCGTCTTAACGACCGGATTCGGGGTCGAACGGCCGGGTGCCCGCGGCCTGCCCATCAGCCCCAGCGATGATCTGTTCGATCTTCAGCTGGGCGGCATCAAGCCGCGCCTGACAGTGCTGGCGCAGCTTCTCACCCCGCTCATACAGCGCAATCGAACTGTCGAGCGGTACTTCCCCGCCTTCCAGCTTGCGAACAATGTCTTCAAGGGCGCGCAGGGCATCCTCAAAGCTCAGGGCGGTGATATCGGAATTGTCCTCGCTCATCGCCGCGCAGCATTGACCGCGCCCGCCGCGCCGGTCAAGTTGATCGGCAAGGGAGAATTACGATGCAGTGGATTACCGCCTATGCAACCGCCGCTGTGGCCTTTGGCGTGCTGGACGCGCTGTGGCTGCGCTGGGCCGCACCCAACCTTTACCGCCCCCTGATTGGCGAACTGCTGGCAGATTCGTTCCGGATGGTCCCGGCGCTGGTGTTCTACGCGCTCTACATTGCCGGGATGGTCTGGTTCGCGATCCGCCCGGGAATAGCGCAAGGCGTCCCCTATGGCGTGCTGAACGGCGCGCTGTTCGGGGCGATTTGCTATGCGACCTATGACCTGACCAATCAGGCGACGCTGAAGGTCTGGTCCACCCAGATGACGCTGATCGACATTGCCTGGGGCGCGGCAGCAACCGCGCTGGCCAGCGGCATTGCCGTCTTCGCGGTGCAGAAGCTCGCTTCACAATAGGGGTTCAACGGGAGGGGGAAGGCATGTTCATCGGTCACTGGGCCCCGGCCCTCGCCGCAGCGGCGGCCAGCAAGCGCGCGCCCAAGATCGGCGCCTTGTTTGTCGCTGCGCAACTGGTGGACTGGGCCTTCTTCGGCCTGCTGCTGTTTGGGGTGGAGCACATGCGCTTTTCAGCCGGGATCAGCATGATGAACCCGATGGACCTGTACCACATGCCCTATACCCACAGCCTGCTGGGCGCAGCCGGCTTTGCGGCGGTGTTCGCGGCGCTGGTCTGGTTGGGGAGCAAGGATCGAACCGCGGCACTGATCGCCGGAGCAGTCGTGCTTTCACACTGGGTGCTTGATCTGCTGGTCCACGTACCGGACCTCACACTAGCTGGCAGTCCGCCCAAGCTCGGCTTCGGCCTCTGGAACCATCCGGCGATCGAGATGCCGCTGGAAGTGGGGATCACGCTCGGGGCCTTGTGGTGGTATGCAAAAGTCCGGCAACCTGCTCGCCTGCCGGTTGCTGCCCTGGCGATCGCCCTGCTCGCGCTGCAGGCAATCAACTGGTTTGGCCCGGTCGAACCCAAAGTCACCGCCGGGACCAGCCTGCTGGCCTTCTTCGCCTATGGCCTTGCGACAATCCTGGCCTGGTGGATGGGGAAAACCGAGCGCGCGGCGGGCTGATCGGACTCGCCTTCACCGGCCCGGCTCGCTAAGGGCCGCGGATGGCCGAAATCACTCCCGACGTCGTCGCCCAGCACGGGCTTTCCGAGGATGAATATCAGCGCGTGCTGCACGCTCTGGGGCGCGAGCCGAACCTCGTCGAGCTGGGCATCTTTTCGGTCATGTGGTCAGAGCATTGCTCTTACAAGTCGAGCCGCATCCACCTGAAGAAGCTGCCGACCGAGGCCCCCTGGGTGATCTGTGGCCCGGGCGAAAACGCCGGGGTAATCGACATCGGTGATGGCCAGGCCGCGATCTTCAAGATGGAGAGCCACAACCACCCCAGCTATATCGAGCCCTATCAGGGCGCGGCGACCGGCGTGGGCGGCATCCTGCGCGACGTGTTCACCATGGGCGCGCGGCCCGTCGCCAACATGAACGCGCTGCGCTTTGGCCGGCCCGATCACCCGAAGATGAAAAGCCTGGTCAAGGGCGTGGTCGCGGGCATCGGCGGCTATGGCAACTGCGTCGGCGTGCCGACCGTGGGTGGAGAGACCAACTTCCACAAGGCCTATGACGGCAACATCCTGGTCAACGCGATGACCGTGGGCGTGGCCGACACCGACAAGATTTTTTATTCGGCCGCGACCGGCATCGGCAATCCGATCGTCTATGTCGGGTCCAAGACCGGCCGCGACGGCATCCACGGCGCGACGATGGCCAGCGCCGACTTTGACGAAAAGAGCGAGGAAAAGCGCCCGACCGTGCAGGTGGGCGATCCCTTCACCGAAAAGCTGCTGATCGAAGCCTGCCTTGAACTGATGGCAACCGATGCGATCGTCGCAATCCAGGACATGGGGGCGGCGGGGCTGACTTCCAGCTCGGTCGAAATGGCGACCAACGGCAAGGCCGGGATCATTCTCGACATGGACAAGGTGCCATGCCGCGAAGAGGGCATGACGCCGTACGAAATGATGCTGAGCGAAAGCCAGGAGCGTATGCTCATGGTGCTGAAACCCGGCAAGGAAGCCATGGCCGAGGCGATCTTCAAGAAGTGGGAGCTGGACTTTGCCGTGATCGGTGAAGTGACCGACACCGGCCACATGGTCCTGACCTGGCAGGGCGAAACGGTTTGCGACATCCCGCTGGGGCCCTTGGCCGAGGACGCCCCGCTCTATGACCGCCCGGCCCTGAGCCTGGCCGATTACAAGGCCTGGGCCAAGGTCAAGCCGCTCGGCGATG
>JBEEIN010000131.1:0-16721 GCA_041169825.1 Pseudomonadota bacterium | reverse complement strand
CTCCATGTCGATGAAGTCGATCACGACCAGCCCGGCCATGTCACGCAGACGCCACTGGCGGGCAATGTCACGCGCCGCTTCCAGATTGGTGTTGAGCGCGGTTGCCTCGATCCCGTGCTCCTTGGTCGAACGACCAGAGTTGATGTCGATCGAGACCAGAGCTTCGGTCGGGTTGATGACGATATAGCCGCCGCTCTTAAGCTGGACGACCGGATCGTACATCGCGGTAAGCTGGTCTTCGGCGCCATAGCGCTGGAACAGCGGGACCGGATCCGAATAGGCCTTCACCCGTTTGGCGTGGCTCGGCATCAGCAGCTTCATGAAGTCGCGCGCGGCGCGGTAGCCTTCATCGCCTTCGACGACGACTTCCTCGATGTCGCGGTTGTAGATGTCGCGGATCGCGCGCTTGATTAGGTCGCTGTCCGAATGGATCAGCGCCGGCGCAGTGCTCTTCAGCGTGGTTTCGCGGATATCGTCCCACAGGCGGGCAAGATAGTCGAAGTCACGCTTGATCTCGGTCTTGGTGCGCTGCAGGCCGGCGGTGCGGACGATGCAGCCCATGGCCTTGGGCAGGTCCATTTCGGCAATGATCGATTTCAGACGCTTGCGGTCAGCGGCCGAGCTGATCTTGCGGCTGATGCCGCCGCCATGGCTCGAATTGGGCATCAGCACACAATAGCGGCCGGCGAGGCTGAGATAGGTGGTGAGGGCGGCACCCTTGTTGCCGCGCTCTTCCTTGACGACCTGGACCAGCAGCACCTGGCGGCGCTGGATCACGTCCTGGATCTTGTAACGGCGGCGCAGCGCCATGCGCTTGGCGCGGATTTCGTCCGCTTCCTTTGCCTTGCCACGGCCCTGGCCCTGACGGCGACGGCCGCGGCCACGACGGCGATCTTCGCCCCCTTCGGCTTCCGCAGCTTCTTCGCCTTCGTGGTCAAAGGCGTTGTCGATCTGGCCATCCTCGATGGTCGCGACCTCGTCCTTTTCGTCGGTGTCGACCTCGGTCACGCCGTGATCGTCATCGCCGTGGAACGCTTCGTGGCTGGTTCCAGCCAGATCGTCGGCCAGGGTTTCGCCCAGCTCATCATCGCCAACGAAGTCTTCCTCACCCTCGGCGATGGCGCGCAGGGCGGCCTCTTCCTCGGCATGGGCTGCTTCTTCCGCCAGCAGAGCCTCGCGGTCCTCCTTGGGGATCTGGTAATAATCCGGGTGGATTTCGCTGAAGGCAAGGAAGCCATGGCGATTGCCGCCAAAATCAACGAACGCCGCCTGCAGCGACGGTTCAACCCGGGTTACCTTGGCAAGATAGATATTACCTTTGATCTGCTTGTGTTCAGCAGATTCAAAGTCGAATTCCTCAATCCGGTTGCCCTTGAGCACCGCCACCCGGGTTTCTTCCTGGTGGCGCGCATCGATTAGCATGCGCATTGTCATCTATAACTCTCCGTGCGCGCCAGGCCTGGCCGGGCCGTTGCAGGCCCTGACCGGTTTGTATGGCGCGATCTTTTGCGAAACAGCCACCCGCACGGGACGAGGTCCCGACAAGGCGAGCGGCGGTATGGAAATAGCCAGGGGTATTGTTCCACCCGGCGGCGTGTTGTGTGTCTGCGGTAAGGAGCTGGCGCGGTGACTTTGCGTGCGCCGGTTGCCGCACCGCCACGGCCACGGCCCGGTTGGGCAGGGACTCGGCAGGCAACAAACCAATTCTCATTACGACATCAACCTGTTCATCCGGGCGCAGCCCGGGATTCATGGCGAAAAGTGCCCGCGGATTGGTTAATAAGTAGTGCCTCGTGGCATTACGAAAGAACCGCACAGGGTTTCGCGCGAAGGAGACCTAGCACCATGGATGGCAGGCGGCAAGGGCGACGGCACCAACCCGACTCCACCAACAGCACCATTGCCCTTGAAGGTTAGCTTGGTTAGCAGGGCCCCGTAATGCGTCGTGCGGCACTGATCTTTGGATTATTTATCGCGCCCTTAGCGGTGTTTGCGGCCATGGTTGCTGCCGATCGCATTTATGGCGCGCCAGGCCTGGGCTGGGGCTACGTTGTGCAGGTGGAGTTGCCGGGTGATGATGCCCGCCAAGGGCTGCCGCAGGTGCTTGGCCCCCAGGATGCCAGCCGTCCGCTGGTGGTGATCGATGCCGGTCATGGCGGCAAGGATCCCGGCGCCGGACTTGGCGCGGTGCGTGAAAAGGACCTTGTGCTCCGACTTGCCCTGGCCTTGCGCGACGAACTGCTGCGGCAGGGCGGGGTGCGGGTTGCGCTGACCCGAAGTGACGATCGTTACCTCCTCTTGCCGGTGCGGCCTGATATTGCCCGACGGTTGCAGGCAGACCTGTTCATTTCGATCCATGCCGACAGCACCGAAATTGGAACCAGCGCGCGCGGTGCGACGGTCTATGTTCTGTCTGACCGGGGCAGCAACGAAGCAGCCGAGCGGATTGCGAGGCGTGAAAACGCGGCCGATCAGGTCAATGGGATCCGGATGGCCGACCAAAGCGACAATGTCGGGGCCATCCTGGTAGACCTGTCGCAACGCGAAATGCAGGCCAAGTCAGAAGCCTTTGGCAGCCTGATCCTGCGCGAGGGGCAGGGGCGGTTGCCCTTCCGCGAAGGCACCGTGCAATCGGCGGCCTTTGCCGTATTGAAAGCCCCGGACGTACCATCGGTGCTGTTCGAAAGCGGCTATATCAACAACCCCGATGATGCCGCCCGCTTGTCATCCCCCGAAGGGCAACAGGCCTTTGCCGAGACGCTGGCCAACGCCATCCGGATCCATTTCGCCCGCGAACGTGCGCCCGCTCCGGTTGTTAATTAGCTTGTCACTGGCCTACCGGCGCATCGCCATGCTAGAGCCGCCCGCAAGATGAGCGAGCAATCCGAATCCATCCGCCTGCGCATCCGGCGTGAAGCCGGGGGGCTGCTCGCCCGTTTGCAGGACCACCCGGCCGGCCAGTGGTTCATCAGCAATTGGCAGTCGAGCAAGCGCTTTCGGCAAGTTGGCTACGCCCTCGGCGCGCTGGTCGTGCTGTACCTGCTGCTGTGGGTTACAGTGCTGCGGGCGCTGCCATCGGCAGATCGCCTGCTGAGCTACCAGCCGCCGCTGCCGACCATGGTGCGCGGGGTGAATGGTGAGATTGTCTACAGCTATGCCCGCGAACGCCGGGTGCAGTTGCGTTACGTCGATTTCCCGAAGCCGCTGGTGAACGCCTACCTTTCGGCTGAAGACAAGACATTCTGGACCCACGGCGGCGTTGATTACACGGGCCTGATTGGCGCGGTGATCGACTATGTCGTCAAATTCGGTTCGGGCGAGCGGGCCAAGGGCGGCTCCACGATCACCCAGCAGGTTGCCAAGAACATTCTGATCGGGGACGAGTATTCGATCACCCGCAAGTTCAAAGAAATGATCCTGGCTCGCCGTATCGAAGGCGTGCTGGAGAAAGAGCAGATCCTTGAGCTCTACCTAAATGAGATCCCGCTGGGCCGGCAATCGTTCGGTGTCCAGGCCGCTGCGCGGGCCTATTTCGGCAAGGACGTGGGCGATCTGAAGCTGCACGAGGCGGCCTTCCTGGCAATCCTGCCCAAGGCGCCAGAGCGCTATGGCCGCGAAAAGTTTCAGCAGATGGCGATCAACCGCCGCAACTATGTTCTCGACCAGATGGTCAGCAACGGTTGGGCCACGGCGGCAGAAGCCGCGGAAGCCAAGGCTCAGCCACTTGGTCTGATCCCGCGTCGGGCTGAAAGTTATGATCCGTCAGTCGGCTACTTCGTCGAAGACGTCCGGCGTGAACTGATCGAGAAATATGGCGAGCAGGCAGAGGACGGTCCGAACAGCATCTATGGCGGCGGGCTGTGGGTTCGCACTTCGCTTGATCCGCAACTGCAGAAGGCCGCGCAGGATGCACTGCGGACGGGCCTGCTTCGCTATCAAGGTGGGCGGGGCTGGGGCGGCCCGATCGAGAAGATCAAGGTCGATCCAGACAATTGGCAGACCGAACTGATCGCGACCGGCAAGTCGATCACTTACCAGAACTGGCGGGTCGGCGTGGTAATCTCACGCTCCGGCAATCAGGCGCGGATCGGTTTTGCTGATGGCAGCAAGGCGCCCTTGGTCGGCCTGCCGGATTCGCTGCGAGCCGGTGACGTGATTGCGGCTGCGCCAAATGGCGGGGCCTGGCTGGTCAAGAACGTTCCTGCCGTTTCTGGCGGTTTCGTTGCGATCGATCCCAATTCCGGGCGGGTACTCGCAGTCCAAGGCGGTTTTGACGCCGGGCTTGGCAGCTTCAATCGCGCGACCCAGGCCCAGCGGCAGCCGGGTTCAACGATCAAACCGTTTGTCTATGCGACCGGTCTCGACAATGGGATGACCCCGGCGACCGAGGTGCTGGACGGACAATTCTGCGTCTATCAGGGGGCTGCGCTCGGCCAGAAATGCTTCCGCAACTTTGATATGCGGGGCGCGGGCGGTACGCACACCATGCGCTGGGGGCTTGAACAGTCCCGCAACCTGATGACCGTGCGCATCGCTAACGATGCCGGGATGGATAATGTGGTCCGCCAGATCGACCGGATCGGGATCGGCAAATACCCGCCTTACCTGTCGTTCGCCCTCGGAGCGGGTGAGACCACCGTCCTGAAAATGGCCAATGCCTATGCGGCGCTGGCCAATAACGGGGTCCAATATGCGCCGACGCTGATTGACTTCGTGCAGGACCGCAACGGCAAGGTGATCTGGCGTTCGGATACGCGTCGCTGTGAAAAGTGCAGCATGGCCGAATGGGATGGCAAGCCGATGCCGCGGCTCGCCAAGCGCGGCAAGCAGGTGATGGACCCGCGCACCGCGTTCCAGGTGATCCATATGCTGGAAGGCGTCGTCACGCGCGGAACGGCTACGGTGCTGCGCGACCTCAACCTCTCGCTGTTCGGCAAGACCGGGACAACCACCGGTCCGACCAATGTGTGGTTCGCTGGCGGTTCGCAGGATATCGTCGGGGCGGTCTATCTTGGCTATGATCAGCCACGGTCGCTGGGCGGCTATGCCCAGGGCGGTTCGATCGCCGCGCCGATGTTTAAGCAGTTCATCCAGGAAAGCCGCAACCGCTGGTTTGATCGGCCTTTCGTCGCCCCCGCCAATATTCACTGGGTCAAGATTGACCGGGTAAGCGGCAGCAAGGTCTTTGCCGGCAGCCCGACCGATGATCCCAAGTCATCGATCATCTGGGAGGCTTTCAAGGCCGATAGCGAAGTGCAGCGCACCAGCCGGCATGATGATCTTGCCAAGCAGCGCGATGCCTTAATCGCCCAAATCCGCCGCGGATCGCAGGCCCAGTCCGCTGAGACCGATGCCGGGGAAACCGCACCACCTCAAATTGCTGCCGATAGTGCAGTCGCCATTCAGTAATCAGGAGCTACCGACATGCGCCTTCGTCCGATGTTCGCCGCCGTTGCCGCCGTCATGCTTGCCGCTCCGGCGGCTGCCAATCTCCCGGTTGGGGCAACCGCTCCGGCATTTGCGACCCAAGGGGCAAAGGGCGGCAAGCCTTTCGCCTTCAATCTGCGCGCGGCGCTGAGCAAGGGCCCGCTCGTGCTCTATTTCTATCCCAAGGCGTTCACCAAGGGTTGCACGCTTGAAGCAAAGGCCTTTGCCGACGCGACGCCCGAATTTGCGGCTGCTGGCGCAACGGTGGTCGGAATGTCGGCAGACGATCTGCCGACGCTGCAGAAGTTCTCGACTGAGGCCTGCCGCGATCAGTTTGCCGTGGCAATCGCCACGCCAGAGATCATCAAGGCCTACAACGTCAATCTGAAGCTGGCTGGCATTTCGACCGGCCTGACCAGCCGCACCAGCTATGTGATCGGCCAGGATGGCAAGGTGCGCTTCGTGCACTCCGAAATGGACTACAAGGATCACGTCCGCCTCACGCTTGCGGCCGTGCAGAAACTGCGCAACGAGAAGCGCTGAGCGGCAGCGACTTTACAATCGGGGGCCTTCCGCTAAGCGGACGGCTATCCGGGCGCTGTACCCGAAAATACGGAGTTGAAGTACCATGCGTGCCGAAGGGCAGGCCCATATCGATCGGATCAACGCCGCACTGGCCCTGGTCCGCAAGTTCCTAGACTGGGATCGCGCCCTGCGTCGGCTTGATGAGCTGAACGCGCGGGTTGAGGACCCCAAGCTTTGGGATAGCCCCAAGGACGCCGAAGCGGTGATGAAGGAACGTCGCCGACTTGAAGCGGCGATCGGCACTGTCCACGACATTTCGGCGCAGATGGCGGATGCGATCGAGTTCGTCGAACTTGGCGAGATGGAGGACGACGAGGCAACGATCCAGGAGGGCCTGGACGCGCTGGGTCGGCTTGCCGATCGCGCCGATGCCGACAAGGTCCAGGCCCTGCTTGCGGGCGAGGCCGATGGCAATGACACCTATATTGAAATCCATGCTGGCGCGGGTGGCACCGAAAGCCAGGACTGGGCGGAAATGCTGTTCCGCATGTACACGCGCTGGGCCGAAAAGCGCGGGTTCAAGGTTGATACGATCGAATATCAGGCGGGTGAGCAGGCCGGGATCAAGAGCGCGACGATCCTGGTTAAGGGTGAGAACGCCTATGGCTATGCCAAGACAGAAAGCGGCGTCCATCGCCTGGTCCGGATCAGCCCCTATGACAGCTCGGCACGGCGCCACACCAGCTTCAGCTCGGTTTGGGTTTTCCCGGTAATCGATGACAATTTCAGCATCGAGATCAATCCGGCCGATCTGAAGATCGATACCTATCGCGCCTCGGGCGCGGGCGGACAGCACGTCAACACCACGGACTCCGCCGTCCGTATTACCCACGTGCCCAGCGGCATTATCGTCGCCAGCCAGCAGGATCGCAGCCAGCACAAGAACCGCGAAATCTGTATGGGCATGCTGAAATCGCGCCTCTACGAAGAGGAAATGCGCAAACGCGAAGAGGCCGCCAGTGCAGAACACTCGGCCAAGAGTGATATTGGCTGGGGCCACCAGATCCGGTCCTATGTCCTTCAGCCGTACCAGATGGTGAAGGACCTGCGCACCGGCGTGACCAGCCCGACCCCGTCTGACGTGCTTGATGGTGATCTTGACCAGTTCATGGCCGCCGCGCTGGCCCAGCGCGTGACGGGCGAAAAGGTTGAGGTGGAGGACGACGATTGAGGCTCTTCGCGGCCTTTGTTGCGCTGGGGCTGCTTGCAGGCTGCAGCGGTGCAAAGGACGCGGACCGGCCTGAAACGTCGCAGGATTTCCCGCGGGCGTGGCGGCCCGTATCGGAATTGTCAGGCAACGAGTTCGGTAACGAAGACCAGCGTGACAACCTGGGCGAGGCCGAGGTTGTCATGGATCTGGCCCGGATCAAGGCCGGGACAACCGTGGCTGATATCGGGGCGGGCGAGGGCTACTATACCGTTCGCCTGGCCGAACGGGTGGGTAGCAAGGGGCGCGTGCTGGCGCAGGATATCGATCCCGGCGCGATCCAGCGCCTTGGCCAACGGGTTGAGCGTGAGCGCCTGGACAATGTCTCGATCAAGACCGGCGCACCCGATGATCCACGCCTGCCGGCCAACAGCTTTGACCGGGTCTTTCTGGTCCACATGTACCACGAGGTGACCGAGCCTTACGCATTCCTGTGGCGGCTGCGTCCGGCGCTGCGCCAGGGCGGGCAGGTGATCGTTGTTGATGTGGACCGGCCAACCGATCGCCATGGCATGCCGCCAAGCCTGCTGTTCTGTGAATTTCAGGCGGTGGGCTTTCGTCTGGTGGAATTTGTGCGTAGACCGGAACTCAACGGCTACTATGCGCAGTTTGAAGCGGTTGGGCCGCGCCCCGAAGCCGGGGCAATCAAGCCGTGCAATACGGCACAGGGAAAGACTGGGAGCTAATGACGTTCAAGGGTTTGAAGCCGATACTTTATGGCGGTCGTGAAGTTTGGCCGCTGGTTGAAGGCGGCAAGGGGGTGGCTGCAACCAATCATGCCAGTTCAGGCGCATGGGCAGCAGCCGGTGGAATCGGCACGGTCAGCGCGGTGAATGCTGACAGCTATGATGCCGAAGGCAAGATTATCCCCCAGATCTACGATGCCCTGACCCGGCGTGAGCGGCATGAGCAACTGATCCAGTACGGCATTGCCGGGGCGGTCGAACAGGTTCGGCGGGCCTACGACATCTCGAACGGCAAGGGCGCGATCAATATCAACGTCCTGTGGGAAATGGGCGGCGCCCAGCAGATCCTCGAAGGCGTGCTGGAAAAGACCCGTGGCCTGGTGACTGGCGTCACCTGCGGGGCGGGCATGCCGTACAAGCTGTCAGAGATCGCCGCCCGGTTTAACGTCAATTACCTGCCCATTGTCAGTTCGGCCCGCGCTTTCCGGGCGCTGTGGAAGCGGGCCTATCACAAGGTTGCCGAACTGATGGCCGCGGTGGTCTATGAAGATCCCTGGCTGGCCGGCGGGCATAACGGCCTGTCCAATGCGGAAGACCCGTTGACGCCGGAAGATCCCTATCCGCGCGTCAAAGCGCTGCGCGATACGATGCGGGCCGAAGGCGTGCCGGATTCTGTCCCCATCGTCATGGCAGGCGGGGTCTGGTTCCTGCGTGAATGGGACAACTGGATCGACAATCCGGAACTGGGCAGCATCGCCTTTCAGTTCGGCACGCGGCCCTTGCTGACCGAAGAAAGCCCGATCCCCCAGGCCTGGAAGGATCACCTGCGCACTTTGGAGCCGGGCGACGTGCTGCTCCACCGGTTTTCACCCACTGGGTTCTATTCCTCGGCGGTTCGCAACCCGTTCCTCCGCAAGCTTGAGGGCCGCAGCGAGCGGCAAATTCCCTATTCGAAGGTCCAGGCGGGTGAACATACCGCCCAGCTGGACGTTGGGGTGCGCGGTAAGAACTTCTGGGTCGCGCCGCGTGATCTGGAGCGGGCGCGGGGCTGGGTGGCCGCGGGTTATACCGATGGTCTGCGCACGCCGGACGATACGATCGTGTTCGTCGCCCCGGATGAGCGGGCTGAAATCCAGCAAGATCAAAAGGATTGCATGGGCTGTCTCAGCCACTGCGGTTTCTCGTCATGGAAGGATCATGACGATTACTCGACCGGGCGTCTGGCCGATCCGCGCAGCTTCTGCATTCAGAAGACACTGCAGGAGATCGCCCACGGCGGTCCGATCGATGATAACCTGATGTTTGCCGGCCATGCGGCCTATCGCTTCAAGCAGGACCCGTTCTACTCAAACAACTTCACCCCCACGGTGAAGCAGCTGGTCGACCGAATCCTGACCGGCGATTGATGGCGTAATTGGGTGGGGCTGGCTCCCGGCCAGCCTCACCGGTTGCTCAGTCCAGTTCCCAGGCGCGTTCGCCGTGGCTGGTGATATCCAGTCCCTCACGCTCGGCATCTTCGCTCACCCGCATCGGGAAGACCACGCTGACAAAGACGGCCAGGACGGCCGTGGCGATGGCCGAATAGAGGCCGACAACGCCCACCCCGATCACCTGCGCGATCAATTGCTTGGCCATGCCAACGCCTTCGGCATAGCCGGTTCCGCCAAAGTCGGGCGAGATGAAGACCGCAAGCAGTAGCGATCCCATAATGCCGCCAACCCCGTGGACCGCGAAGACATCCAGCGAATCGTCGATCTTCAGGCGCTGCTTGACCAGCTGGATCATCGGATAGCACCCGCCTGCAGCAATGACGCCAAACAGCATGGCCGAACCCGGAGAGATATAACCTGCAGCCGGGGTAACCGTTGCCAGCCCGGCAATCGCGCCGGTTGCGAAACCGACCGAGGTGGGCTTGCCGACGGTAAACCGCTCAATCAGCAGCCAGACCAGCGCCGCGACGCTTGCCGCGACATGGGTGTTGATAATGGCACTCGCCGCGTCATCGCTGGCGGCAAGGGCCGAGCCACCATTGAAACCAAACCAGCCAACCCACAGCAAGGCCGCACCGGCCATGGTCAGTGATGGGCTGTGGGGCAACATCAGGGTCTTCGGAAAGCCTTGCCGGCGTCCGAGCAAAAGCGCGGCAATCAGCGCGGAAACACCGGCCGTGGTGTGGACCACGATGCCGCCGGCGAAGTCAAGCGTGCCAATCTTTGTCGCCAGCCAGCCCTGGCCCCAGACCCAGTGGGCCACGGGCGCATAGACAACCAGGCTCCACAAGGCGCAGAAACCAACCACCCAGCCGAACCGGGCGCGATCGACCCAGGCACCCGCCATCAGCGCGGGCGTGATCGCCGCGAAGGTCAACTGGAACAGGGCAAAGGTTCGCTCGGAAATGCCAAGGTCGCCGTGCAGCACCTGCCCGGTTCCGATCAGCATCCACGCATTGCCTGCGCCAAGCCAGCCGGTGGTGACGTTGCCAAAGGCGAGGGTATAGCCAACCATGATCCACAGCGTCGAAGCGATTGCGGCGATCGCGCCAATCTGGACCAGCACCGACAGGAAATTCTTAGCCCGCACCAGACCGCCGTAAAACAGGGTCAGCCCAGGCATGGTCATCAGCAGGACAAAGGCCGATGAGGTCAGGATCCACGCCGTGTCACCGGTGTCGATCGTGCCCGTCGCTGTGGCTTGCGCCAGGGCCGGGCTGGCGCCCGCCAGCAAAAGAAGGCTGGCCATCGGGCCGATCTTACCGCGCATGCTTATCCTCCCCAGCCGGTTCCGGCTCGAATCCCGATGGAGCGTTAGAGCAATAAACTGTATCTCGGCAAGCGATTGCACTGGCGATTCATTGCGCCAAAACGGGAATTATGCCCAGCCTTGTAACACCTGGTCGGGCGGACGGTGGCCGTCCACCCAGAAGCGGATGTTGGCAATCACCTTCTCACCAGCCAAGGATCGGCCCTCAACAGTCGCGCTGCCGAGGTGGGGTAGGGTGATAACGTTCGGCAAGGCAATTAGACGCGGATCTACGTTCGGCTCGCGGGCATAGACATCCAGCCCGGCACCGCCCAGCTTGCCTGCTTGCAAGGCCGCGATCAGGGCTTCTTCATCAATCAGGTCACCCCGGGCGGTATTGATGACAAAAGCCTCGGGCTTGAGCAGCGCAATCCGGCGCGCATCAAGCAGGTGGTGCGTTTCCGCGCTGGCCGGGCAGTGAAGCGAGATAACATCGGCCTCGGCGAGGAGTTGGTCCAGATCGCCGACATAGCGCGCCCCCAGCATGTTCTCGATCGCGCCCGCCAGGGGGTGTCGGTTGTGATAGGTCACTTCCATCCCGAAGGCGCGGGCCCGGTGGGCGACGGCCTGGCCAATCCGGCCCATGCCGACAATGGCCAAGCGCTTGCCCCCCACGGAACGCCCCAGCAATTGGGTCGGCGCCCAGCCGGTCCAGGCGCCATCGCGGACAAGTCGGCTGCCTTCGCCCAAGCGGCGCGGAACCGACAGGATCAGCATCATGGTCAGGTCCGCCGTATCGTCGGTGAACACGCCCGGCGTATTGGTGACGATGATTTTGCGGGCGCGGGCTGCGGCCAGGTCAATATGCTCGATCCCGGCGCCAAAGTTGGCGATCAGACCCAGACGGTCGCCGCATTCGTCCAACATGGCGGCGTCGATCCGGTCCGTAACGGTCGGAACCAACACATCAGCATCGCGCATCGCCGCGACCAACTGATCGCGGGAAAGCGGCGCGTCGGTGCCGTTTGTGATGACATCGAACAGCTCTGACATGCGGGCTTCCACCGCAGGTACAAGGTGACGGGTTACATAGACCCGCGGCTTGCCTGTAACCCGTCTGGCAAGCGGAGTGTCGGAGACGATCGGCATGGCCAAGCGCTAAGCCGGTGGATGGCCATGGGTCAAGCGGCTTGAACCATAAGCAAGGTCATCGCTATCAGCGACTCATGCTGACCCGACTCCATTTTCTGCCAATTGCTGTTCTGTTAGGCCTCGCTGCGCCCGCGATCGCCCAGGAAGCCAAGGTGCCCTACTGGGCTTCGATCCGTGCCGGTGAAGTAAACATGCGGGTTGGCCCGGCAGAGGAATACCAGATCGCCTGGGTCTATCGTCGCCCGCAGCTGCCGGTGAAGGTGGTCCGGGTCAAGGATGGCTGGCGACTGGTCCAGGATCCCGATGGCACAAAGGGCTGGATGAACCAGCGGTTCCTGACCCGACAGCGAACCGCATATGTCTTCGGCAAGGCGCCCGCCGATATGCGAGAAAGCGCGGACGGGGCGGCCAAATTGTTGTGGCGGATCGCGCCGGGCAATGTCGGATTGCTGGGCGATTGCGACGAGGGTTGGTGCAAGTTTGCGGTGGGCAAGCGCCAGGGCTTTGTGCAGCAGTCACGCCTTTGGGGCGCGGGCGAACCCTAGGATAAGCGGCGGGGAGGGTATGGACCGCTCCCCGCCCGGAATGTCACGGCTTGGCCGGGGTGACCGTCACGGTCATCTTGCCGTCGGTTGAGGTTGCCTTGAACGAGCCATCGGCCGCTGGCGGAGTAAGGGTGAAGCACGTTTCACCCTCATCGCCCTCTGGGTCGAAGCAATCCATGCCATTCTTGCCGGTGATGGCGCCCTTTACCTGGCTGCCATCCGGGGCCGTGTCGACATAGGTTCCATCAGCATTGATAAGGGTCGTTCCAGCAGGACCATTATCATTGGTTACGGTGTAAAGTCCGGGCGGTGTCGTCGATTTGCCCGCAAGCTCCGCAGCGCTGGCGGCGGAATTCTCAGCCACTGGCGCTTCTTCGGTCTTGGTGTTGCAAGCGGCCAGGCTGGCCACGGCGGCGATCAAAACAAGCTTTTTCATCGTTATCCCCCCTTGTTGGGAAGAAGCAGGCTATGCTCGATCGCCGCCGCTGGCAACTCAGTCGACCAGCTCGATAGCAAGCGCGGTGGCTTCGCCGCCACCGATGCACAGGCTGGCCACGCCTTTGGTCTTGCCGTGGCGCTTCAATGCCGCGATCAGGGTGGTGACAATGCGCGCACCTGATGCGCCGATTGGGTGGCCAAGCGCGGTTGCGCCGCCGTGAACGTTGATCTTATCGTGAGCAATGCCAAGGTCGTGCATCGCGAACATGGCGACACAGGCAAAGGCCTCGTTCACTTCGAACAGGTCAACATCGTCCAGTGACCAGCCCGCGCGTTCCAGCACCTTGGTGATCGCGCCGACCGGGGCGGTGGTGAAATCCTTTGGCTCCTGGGCATGGGCGGCAAGGGCCACCAGCTTGGCGACTGGCTTGGCCCCCTTGGCAGCGGCGACGCTGGCGCGGGTCAGGACCAGGGCTGCCGCACCATCGGAAATCGAGCTAGAGGTTGCGGCGGTGATCGTCCCGTCCTTGGCAAAGGCGGGTTTAAGGGTCGGGATCTTGTCGGGACGGCCCTTGCCGGGCTGCTCATCCGTATCGACCACGGTTTCGCCGGCACGGCTAACAACAATAACGGGTGCGATTTCATCGGCGAAAGCGCCATCGGCAATCGCGGCTTGGGCGCGGCGCAGCGATTCGATGGAATAGGCGTCCTGTGCCTCGCGGGTCAGTTGATAGGCATTGGCCGTGTCCTGAGCGAAAGTCCCCATGGCCCGTCCTGCGTCATAGGCGTCTTCCAGCCCGTCGAGGAACATGTGGTCATAGGCCGTGTCATGGCCAATCCGGGCCCCTGAACGGTGCTTTTTGAGGATGTAGGGCGCATTGGTCATGCTCTCCATCCCGCCGGCGACGACCAGATCAATGCTGCCCGCGGCAAGGGCTTCTGCCCCCATGATTACGGTCTGCATGCCAGATCCGCAGACTTTGTTGACGGTCGTGGCCTGAACTGACTTGGGCAGGCCAGCCTTGATCGTGGCCTGGCGGGCAGGGGCCTGACCGAGGCCGGCCGGCAGCACGCAGCCCATGTAGACGCGCTCGATTTCCTCACCCTTCACGCCGGCACGCTCGACCGCAGCCTTGATCGCCGTTGCGCCAAGGTCCGTGGCCGAAACATCGGCGAGCGCGCCTTGCATGCCGCCCATCGGGGTGCGGGCATAAGACAGAATGACAATCGGATCGGCGGCGGAGAACTGCGGCATGGCACGGGCCTTTCGCTGGAAGAGGAAGCGGCTTCTCTAATGCTGCACTGCGGCAAAGGCAATCGGGCCTTGGTGGCACGCATGGCCAGTTGCCAAGTTGCCATTCTTGCTGGAAAAGGGTGGCAAATAGAAACCGGAGAGTGCCAATGTCTGTCAACAACACCGCCATGATGGCCACCTTGCAGCGCCAGCGCGATGCATTCACCGCCGCGCGGCCCGAACCGCTGTCGGTGCGCAAGGATCGCCTCAAGCGCGTGATCGCCATGATGAAGGAAACGGGTGAGGACTTTGCCCGCGCGATCAGCCGTGACTTCGGCCATCGCAGCCACGAACAGAGCCTGATGACGGATATCATGCCTTCGGTGACGGCGGCCAAGTATTGCCTCAAGCACATGGATGCCTGGGCCAAGACCGAAAAGCGCAAGCCGAACTTCCCGCTTGGCCTGTTCGGGGCCAGGGCTGAATTGCGTTACGAGCCCAAGGGTGTGGTCGGGGTCGTCAGCCCGTGGAACTTCCCGGTTGGGCTGACCATTGGTCCGGTCGCCCAGGCCTTCGCCGCGGGCAACCGGGTGATGATCAAGCCAAGCGAATTCACCGAAGACACCTCCGCCTTGATGAAGGAGGTCTTCGCCCGCTATTTTGCCGAGGACGAAATGGCGGTGTTCACTGGCGGACCGGATGTGGGCCAGGCTTTCTGCAGCTTGCCGTTTGATCACCTGCTGTTCACCGGGGCGACCTCGGTCGGCAAGCACATCCTGCGCGCGGCGGCTGACAATCTGGTGCCGGTTACGCTTGAACTGGGCGGCAAATCACCAACGATACTTGGACGCAGCGCCAATATCGAACGTGCGGGCGAGCGGATTGCGATGGGCAAGATGCTCAACGCCGGGCAGATCTGCCTGGCGCCGGACTACATGATCGTCCCGCAGGAGCTGGAAGACCGGGCGATTGGCGCGGTCAGCAATGCCGTCAGCGCAATGTACCCGACCCTGCTCAACAACGATGACTACACCTCTGTGGTCAACGCGCGCCACCGCGACCGGATCCAGGGCCTGATCGACGATGCCAAGGCAAAGGGTGCCGAGGCAATCGAAGTTAATCCGGGGAACGAGGACTTTTCCGCCTCGAACGGGCACAAGATGCCGCTGACCATCCTGCGCAATGTCGATGATGACATGAAGGTGATGCAGGATGAAATCTTCGGCCCGGTCCTGCCGATCAAGACCTACAAGGGAATCGATGAGGCGATCGACTACGTCAACGCGCATGATCGCCCGCTTGGCCTCTATTACTTTGGCGAGGATGCCGGGGAGCGTGAGCGTGTGCTGACCCGGACGATCTCGGGCGGGGTCACGGTCAACGACGTGATCATGCACGTATCGATGGATGACCTGCCGTTCGGCGGGGTCGGCCCGTCGGGTATGGGCTCCTATCATGGGCCGGAAGGTTTCAAGACCTTCAGCCACGCCCGCTCGGTTTACACCCAGCCCAAGTTTGACCTGGCCAAGCTGGCCGGGCTCAAGCCGCCGTATGGGCCGGCAACCCGCAAGACGCTGGCCCGCGAACTGGGCTGATCCATCGGAAATGCCGCCGCTGCCCCCTTTGTGGCGCAGCGGTGGCCTTTTCCGGCAAATTCGGGACTTCCCCCACTTGCGCGGGGCGAGCGGCGGGACTAGGGCGCGGGCAATCGTTCGCAACGCTGAGTCAGTCCCTTGGTCGACCTCTCGCAATACCTGCCGATCCTGATCTTCCTCGGGATCGCTCTCGCTCTTTCGAGCCTGTTTGTGTTCCTGCCGATGGGCGTGGCCCGCCTGACTGGTGCGCACAATCCAAACGCTGAAAAACTCAGTGAGTATGAGTGCGGCTTTCCCGCCTTCGAAGATCCGCGCAGCCAGTTCGATGTGCGGTTCTACCTCGTTGCGATTCTCTTCATCATCTTCGACCTCGAAGCAGCCTTCCTGTTTCCCTGGGCCGTCAGCCTTGATCTGACTGGCTGGCCGGGCTGGATCACGATGATGGTGTTCCTTGGCGAACTGGCGATTGGCCTGGCCTATGCCTGGAAGATGGGGGCTTTGGATTGGGAATGAGCACGCTCGTGAATGCGCAAGGGCTGCCGCTTGGCGCGGCGCAGGCAGGTTCGACGGCGATCACGCCGCCGGACCAGGCCTTTTTCAACGATCTCAACGCCGAGGTGAATGACAAGGGCTTCCTCGTCACCAGCACCGAGGATCTGTTCCAGTGGGCCCGCACCGGTTCGCTGTGGTGGATGACCTTTGGTCTCGCCTGCTGTGCGGTCGAGATGATCCACGTCAACATGCCGCGCTATGACATGGAGCGGTTTGGCGTTGCCCCGCGCGCATCCCCGCGCCAGTCCGACGTGATGATCGTCGCCGGCACGCTGTGCAACAAGATGGCCCCGGCGCTGCGCAAGGTCTATGACCAGATGTCGGAGCCCAAGTACGTCATCTCGATGGGCAGCTGCGCCAATGGCGGCGGCTATTACCACTACAGCTACAGCGTCGTGCGCGGGTGCGACCGGATCGTGCCGGTGGACATCTATGTCCCGGGCTGCCCGCCCACGGCCGAAGCGCTGCTCTATGGCGTGATGCAGTTGCAGCGGAAGATCCGCCGTTCGGGGACGATCGAGCGATGAGCGTCCTCCACTCCGCTCCGCGTTATGCGCCGTT
>JBEEIN010000130.1:0-2512 GCA_041169825.1 Pseudomonadota bacterium | reverse complement strand
CCATAGCCCCAAGGCTTGATCACCATGCAGCCGCGGACGCCGCTTTCTTCGGCCATCTCTGCTTCAGAGATGACTTCCTGATACCATTGGGCGAAATCGTCGGCGCGGGTGACGGAAAGAGCGTGCTTCATGGCCGCGCGCGATAGCCGAGCGCCCTCGCCCCGGCAAGCGGTGAGAGGGCGTGGCGGCGCTTACTTGCCGAGTTCGTCGAGCTTCTTCTGCATCGCGGCCATCTGCGCGCGGAGCTGGGCGATTTCATCGTCCTTGCTTTCCCCGCCGGCCGGCTTGCTGTCATTAAGGCCCGGGACGAAGGCCGAGGCCGCAGCCTTGAACATTTCAAGATTGCGCTGGGCCAGTTTGGCCAGCGGGTTGTTGCCCAGGCTGGCTTCGAAGGCATCGCGCAGTTTGGCCTGGTTGGAGCGGAAGTTCTCCATCGACGCCTCAAGATAATGCGGCACCAGGCTTTGCATCGAATTGCCGTACATCCCGATCAGCTGGCGCAGGAAGTTGACGGGCAGCATCTGCTCACCGCCGGCGCTTTCCTCCTCCATGATGATCTGGGTCAGGATCTGGTGGGTGATATCCACTCCGGTCTTGGCGTCGAGCACTTTGAACTCAACCCCTTCGCGGGTCATCTTCGCGAGGTGCTCAAGCGTGATGTAGCTGGATGACTGCGTATTGTAGAGCCGCCGGTTGGCGTACTTCTTGATAATCACGGTATCGCCTTTGGCCTGGGCCATGAGGTCCCCCTTACCTGTGCAGTTGCAGCACTGTTAGCACCCGCAAAAGAGCATTTGCAACATGAGTCATGCTGCGCAGCAATATCCTGCTATCGGGTAAAGCGCCGGCCCAGCAGCGTGAGCAGCTCATATTGCGAAAGGCCGGTCTCTTGCGCGGCCTCAGGCAGGCTGTAATCGACCCGGAGCCAGTCACCTTCGCGCAGATCCGGTGCGTTCGTCAGGTCGACCACGGTCATGTCCATCGAGACCCGCCCGATCACCGGAATGGCCCGGCCGTTATGGCGGAGCATGCCCATGCCCGACCAGACGCGCAGATAGCCATCGGCATAGCCGAGGCTGATCACGCCAATCCGCATCTCGCGCTCAGCCACGAAGGTCGCGTTGTAGCCAACACTTTCTCCAGCAGCGATGGTGCGGACCTGGATCAAGGCGGCCTCTGGCGCTATGACCTGCTGAATTTGCGAGGCCAGAGCGGCACATGGCACACCACCATACAGCGCCAGACCCGGTCGGGTCAGATCGCCATGATAGTCTGGTCCGAGGGTGATCCCGGCACTATTAGCTAGGCTGGCGCGCTTATGCTGCACCATTCCGCGCGCAGCATTCCACCGACTTTGCTGCGCAGCATTGAGCGCGGAATCCTCATCTGCCGAGGCGAGGTGCGAATGCAGGACATCAACAGCAAGCCGTTTCAGCAGCGGGTCTGACAGATCGGCCAGAGCAAGTCCGATCCGGTTGATCCCGGTATCGACCATCAGATCACATGCTCCGCCCCCGGCATCGAGCCACAGCTGTGCCTGCGGCAAGGAATTGATGACCGGGCGCACCCTTGCTGCATGAGCAAAGGCAGCGTCTGCCGGTGTAATCGGCCCATGCAGCACGGCAATCGCCCCAGGCGCGGCGTGATCCAGCAGGCCGGGCACCTCCTGCCAGTGGGCAACAAAGAAATCCCGGCATCCGGCATCGCGCAGAACCGGGACGACCGTTGCGACGCCGATGCCGTATGCATCTGCCTTGACCGCCGCTCCGGCGCTTGCCCGACCCGACAGACGATCAAGCGCCCGCCAATTGGCAGCGAGCACTTGACGATCAACCGACAGGCGAAGCGAAGCGGGTGGCAGCTCAGGCCGCATCGTCGGTAAATTCGCGCGGCTTACCATCCGGCAGGCCCCACCATGAGACGATCAGCGCCATCAGCACCACGCCCCAGGTATACCATAGCCCGGAATAGGGATCGCCCGTCCGCGCAACGATAAAGCTGGCAATGAACGGCAGGAAGCCGCCGAAATAGCCGGTGCCGATATGATAAGGGATCGACATCGAGCTGTAGCGCACCTTGGGCGGGAACATTTCTGCCAGCAGCGCGGCAACAGGGCCATAGGTGGCGGCAGACAGCGCCATCAGCACCAGCAGGGCACCGACGATTAGGGCAGACTGGCCAAGGCTTGGTTTGTGCTTGGCAAAGTTGAACACGGTCTTGCCGGCGCGGGCCTCGATCTCGGCCTTGCGGGCCTTGGCGTCGGCCCAGTTGATCCCGTCAAGCGCGACCACCTGATTGCCGCCCATCACCAGTTCAAGCTGGTCGCCTTGCTCCAGCGTATAGGCGACACCGGAAGAGGCGAAGTCACCCATCAGCTTGCCACACTGGGTGGTCTGCTTGGGTGCGAAGGGATCGTACTTGCAGTCTGCGCCGCGGATCGTCCACTCGATCGCTGCGTGCTGTTCCGGGTTCTTCGCGACCGAACCGATGAACCAGAAGGTCGGGAACAGCA
>JBEEIN010000129.1:0-4676 GCA_041169825.1 Pseudomonadota bacterium | reverse complement strand
TCATCCGATGCGGTCCGACATCACGCTGCGCCCTGGCTGGGAAGGGGGGATGGTGCCAGTGCGCCGCGCCAGAGGGGCCCGGTCCCGCAGAACTGTTTTTAAGACCGATTCGCTCGCATTTCAAGCCCCCGGCACAAAGGCTGTATCCAGTGTCTTGACCGAACGACGAATCACGATATTAATATGATATCAAATTTAAGAGGGTCAAAACAATGTCTGACACCCATGCTCCGATGACTGCCAGCCACGAAACCCGCGCCTGGAGCACCAGCGGCTACCTTATCCTGATCGCCTTCCTCGCCCTGCTCGGCCTAACGGTCTGGCGAGTGGTGAACTTTGCGGGCAGCCAGCCCGATGATGCTGAAGTCTTCGGCTTCGTTGTCTCGACCGGCCTGGCCGCGATCATGCTGGTGATCTTGGCCAGCGGCTTTTACATGATCCAGCCCAACCAGGCCGCGGCGATCACGCTGTTTGGCGCCTATCGCGGAACGGACCGCCAGCATGGCTTGCGCTGGGTCTGGCCGTGGATGGGCAAGAGCAAGATTTCGGTCCGGGCGAACAACCTGGTTTCCGACAAGATCAAGGTCAACGACCTGCGCGGCAACCCGATCGAGATGGCCGCCCAGGTGGTCTGGCGGGTGGTCGATACCGCGCAGGCGCTCTATGATGTCGATGATTACAAGGCTTTCGTCATGGTCCAGATCGAGGCCGCGGTCCGCACGATCGGTTCGCGCTATCCCTATGACGATTTTGCCCATGCCGAGATCACCCTGCGCGGCAACCATGATCAGGTTGGCGCCGAACTGCGCAAGGAACTGATCGCGCGGCTGACCATGGCCGGGATCACGGTGGACGAATGCGGCTTTACCCACCTGGCCTATGCCCAGGAAATCGCCGGGGCGATGCTGCGCCGCCAACAGGCCGAAGCGGTGATCGCCGCGCGGACCAAGCTGGTCGAAGGGGCGGTGACCATGGTCGAAATGGCCTTGCAGCAGCTGAGCGACAAGGACGTTGTCCACTTGGATGACGAGCGCAAGGCGGCGATGGTCTCCAACCTGATGGTCGTGCTGTGCGGCGAACGCGATACCCAACCGGTGGTCAACGCGGGTAGCCTGTACTGACGCAAGACCATGGCTGGCCCGGCAAAGAAATCCTTCCCGCTGCGGCTCGATCCGGCGCTCTATGCGGCGCTGGAACGGACCGCCGCGGCCGATTTCCGCTCGGTCAATGCCCAAGTCGAAGTCCTGCTGCGCGAGGCGCTGGCGCGGCGCGGGATCAAGCTAGGCCCCAGCGAGCCGCCCCGGCGCGGCCGCCCTCCCAAGGAGAAGCAAGATGGATAGTCCCGAACCGTGGTTTGCAGCCAAGCGATATGGCTATGGCGCCGGCCTGCCAATCACCTGGCAGGGCTGGGCTGTTATGGCCGGCTATCTGGCGATTATGGCCGTCGTGATCTGGCTCGATAGCCAGAGCGATGGACGCGTGAAGGCGATCGGCTTTGGCCTGTTTCTGGGCGCCACTGCGATCTTCGTTTCGCTGGTCCGGAAACGCACCGAAGGTGGGTGGAAATGGCGCTGGGGTAATCGCGATTAAGCGTTCCTTTGCCGCATGTTAACCCGCATCGGCCTATAGTGGCGGGATGGACAAGAACGCTCGCCTGATCATCGCCCTCTCGGCCTGCGCCAGCCTGGCCCTGCCGCTCTCCATCGCCAGCGCGCAGGACAATGCGCCCTATACCGTGCTCGAAACCGGGCAACGTTTCGGCCGGTTGCAGGAAGCGGTTCAGGCGATCGGCAACACCACCGGCACGATCCTGATTGCCAACGGCCGCCACGCCGATTGCGCGGTGCAGACCGCCGGATCGGTGACCTATCGGGCCGAAACCGCCGGCCAGGCCATCTTCGATGGCGTCGCCTGCGAAGGCAAAGGTGCTTTGGTGCTGCGCGGCACCAATGCCCGGGTCGAAGGGCTGGTCTTCACCAATATCAAGGTGCCCGATTTCAACGGGGTGGGCATCCGGATCGAGCTGGGCAATCTAGACGTGTCGCAATCCTGGTTCCGCGACAGCCAACAGGGCATCCTTGGCGGAATCGACACCAAGAGCCGGATCCGCATCGACAAGTCGACCTTTACCCGGCTTGGCACTTGCGAAGGCCCGGGTGGCTGCGCCCACTCGGTCTATATTGGCGATTACGGATCGGTCTCCATCACCAACAGCCGGTTCGAACAGGGGCGCGGCGGGCACTATGCCAAGAGCCGCAGCCGCTCGGTCGAAATCGTCGGCAACAGCTTTGACGATTCAGGGGGCCGCGCCACCAATTACATGATCGACTTGCCGGGCGGTGCCTCGGGCCGGATCGCCAATAACTGGTTCGTTCAGGGCGCGAACAAGGAAAACTGGTCCGCCTTCATCACCGTCGCGGCGGAAGGCAAACAATACAGTTCGGCCGGGCTGGTGGTTGAGGGCAACGATGCCCGCTTCGCCCCCGGCGTCAGCCGGACCACCACCTTCGTTGCCATGTGGACCGATGATCCCGTGCAGATCGGCGCAAACCGCCTCGCGCCCGGGATCAAACGGAGCGACCGCCGCTAGAGCAGGTGCCCGGTCCGGTCGCGCTTGGTATCAAGATAGCGGGCATTGTGCGGATTGGGCGGCAGCTGATGCGGCACGCGCTCCGCCACCGTCACCCCAGCGGTCGATAGCGCCGCCACCTTGGCCGGGTTGTTGGTCATCAGCCGGATCGGACCGACGCCCAGCAGCTGGAGCATCCGCGCCGCGACCGGAAAGTCGCGCGCCTCGGTCGGCAGGCCCAAGCGGTTGTTGGCATCGACCGTATCAAAACCCTGGTCCTGCAGCTGATAGGCGCGCAGCTTGTTGACGAGGCCGATCCCGCGCCCTTCCTGCCGCAGGTACAGCAGCACGCCCCAACCGCCACTCTGAGCCTCGTCCGCCATGGCCCGCAGCGCGGCATCAAGCTGCGGCCCGCAATCGCATTTGAGGCTGCCCAGGATATCGCCGGTCAGGCATTCCGAATGGAGCCGGACCAGCGGGGCCCGGTCGGCGCTCTGCTGCCCGATCACCAGCGCGACATGTTCGCGCAGGTCATCGGCCGAGCGGAAGGCCACGATCTCGGCATCCTCGGCTGCGGCGACCGGCAGCCGGGCGCGGGTGGCAATGGCGAGGTGGCGGGGATCGGTGAATTCGGCCAGGTCACCCGAGGAAACCGCCTGCGCTTCACCCACCCCGTCCGGATCGACCAGGAAAGCCGGCAGGATCCCGGCCAGCCGCGCCAGCGACAGCGCAGTTTCGGCCGCCTGCGGGTGATCGATCGGGTCCGCCACGAACGGACCCTTCATCGGCCAGTTAAGGTCTTCCCCCGGATCCGCCAGCACCCGCGCGGCCGGCAGGGTAAAGGGTTCGGCCCCGCGGATCAGCACCGGGGCTTCGGGCACGGCGGCCTCACGCTGGTTCGCAAGCTTCAGGGTGACGGCCCGCGCGGCAGAGATCAGCAGGCGCGGCGCGCTGGCATCGGGACCGAAGCCGGTTTCCGCAGGAAGCAGGCGCAGCACGCCATCAACCGCGACCGGCCAGCCGTGGCGCAAGGCATCAAGGGCCAGGGCAACACGGCGCGTCGCCCTCAAAGGGCGAACTCCGTAATCAGCGGCACGTGGTCGCTCGGCTGATCCCAGCGCCGGGTTTCCTCGACAAAGCGGTGGCTGACCGACTGCGCCGCCAGTTCCGGCGAGGCCCACATGTGATCAAGTCGGCGGCCGCGATCCTTGTCCTGCCAATAGGTGCGATAGGACCACCAGGTCCAGTTCCGCTCTGGCGCAGGGATATGCTTGCGGCCCAGGTCAACCCAGCCATGGGCATCGCGGAACCGATAGAGCGCCTCGATCTCTATCGCCGTGTGGCTGACGACCTTGAGCAGCGCCTTGTGATCGTAAACATCGCAGTCCAGCGGCGCGATGTTGAAATCACCGACGATCAGCGTTGGCCGGTCCAGCTTGTCCGCCCAGTGCGCCATGCGTTCGAGGAAATCGAGCTTCTGGCCGAACTTGGCATTCGCCTCGCGGTCCGGAATATCGCCACCGGCCGGGATATAGACGTTCTCCAGCACCAGCCCCTGTCCGGGGCCGAGCAGTTCAACGCCGATATGCCGCGCCTCGCCATTGGCCTGCCAATCGTGCCGATCCACCTCACGCAGCGGAATGCGGCTGACCGTGGCGACGCCGTGATAGCCCTTTTGCCCGTGAACCACCCGGTGGGTGTAACCCGCCGCCTCGAACACCTCGTGCGGGAACAGGTGCTCGGCGCACTTGATCTCTTGCAGGCAGAGCACGTCCGGCCCCTGCTCGCTAAGGAACCGCACCACCTGATCGGCGCGCAGGCGGACGGAATTGATGTTCCAGGTGGCAATCGAAACCATGCCACGGGCTTTAGTGCCGAATCCGCCCGCCGCAACACCCCTTGAAGCTTGCGCGACCTGGCTCGGGATCGGATTGGCTCAAGCCGGAGCGAGAATGGCGCTGGACGAGAACCGGCGCGCAGCGACCGTGAAGGTCGTGAGCACCGGAAGCGCAGGCCAGTGCCGTTCGCAGCCCGGCTTCAGCCAATCCGGCCCGAGCCAAAGGAAAACCCTCGGTCCGGGGGCATTGGACCGAGGGTTCCTTGGTGC
>JBEEIN010000128.1:0-5302 GCA_041169825.1 Pseudomonadota bacterium | reverse complement strand
CGAACGATAAAGATGCATCGAAACTCTTTCCAATCGGCCTGCAATGATGCAGGGGCGAAGGCGCGGCTAACAGGCGATGGCCGCACATTTGTCAAGCCGGGGGCTCGCACGGGCCCAACTATAGAAAAGAAGCATGAAGATACACCCCCTGATCACCGACAGCGCAGAATTGGCCGCGCTGTGCGAAAGGCTCGCCAAGGCCGAGTTCGTGTGCGTCGACACCGAATTCATGCGCGAGAACACCTATTGGCCCGAGCTCTGCCTGATCCAGATCGCAGATACCCAGGAAGCCGCGGCAATCGATCCGCTGGCAAAGGGGCTGGATTTATCGCCCCTGCTTGATCTGCTGGTCGATAACGAAGACGTCCTGAAGGTGTTCCATGCCGGTGGGCAGGACGTGGAAATCATCTACAACCTGACCGGCAAGACCCCGCACCCGATCTTCGATACGCAGATCGCGATGATGGCGATCAGCCAGAGCGAGCAAATCGGCTATTCCAACCTTGTCGAAAGCTGGATGGGCCTGCAGATCGACAAGGGCGCGCGGTTTACCGACTGGTCGCGTCGGCCGCTGACCGAGCGGCAGATTGAATATGCCATCGGGGACGTGACCCACCTGTCCAAGATCTTCCCCAAGATCCTGGCTCGGTTGATCAAGACTGGCCGCGGCGCCTGGCTTGATATCGAGATGGAAAAGCTGGCCGATCCGGCCAACTATCGCAACGATCCGTCGGTCGCCTGGCAGCGGATCAAGGCGGCGGGTCGCAATCCAGCCATGCTCGGCCGGCTCAAGGCGCTGGCGGCCTGGCGCGAATACGAAGCCCAGGACAAGAACATCCCGCGCGGCCGGATCGCCCGCGATGAAACCCTGGCCGATATTGCCAGCCATCCCCCCAAGACCCAGGCCGATCTGGCCAAGGTTCGTGGCTTGTCTGCCGGGTGGAAGGACAACGAGATTGGCAAGCGGATGATGGCGACGCTGGAAGTTGCCAAACCGCTGACCGACGATGAACTGCCGCCGCGCACGCCACGAGGGGCGCCGCTGGGCAAGGAAGGCGCTTTGGTTGCCGACCTGCTCAAGTTGCTGCTTAAAATTCGCAGCCGCGAAATAGACGTTGCTGCCCGCCTGCTGGCACGGAGCGAAGACCTGGAGCTGCTCGCCGCCGGCGTGCGCGAGCTGCCGCTGCTGGAAGGCTGGCGATTTGAACAGTTCGGCCGTGACGCGCTTGAACTTGTCGAAGGCAAGCTTGCCTTCGCCGTGGTCAAGGGGCGGCTCAAGATGGCGCACATCGACAAGATCGGTGATAACAGCGACAGCAAGTCCGATCCCGTGGAGTAGGATGGCATGACGACCTACCTCCCCACCCTTAAGCAGCTGCAATACCTGGTTGCCCTGCACGAGCATGGCCACTTTGGGCGGGCAGCGGATGCCTGCTTCGTCTCGCAATCCACCCTTTCTGCCGGGCTGCGCGATCTTGAGACCTTGCTGGACGTTGTGCTGGTCGAAAGGACCAAGCGCGCCGTGCGGTTCACGCCGCTCGGTAATGCGGTGGTCGCCAAGGCGCACCGGCTGTTGCGCGAGGCGGAAGAATTGTCCGACATGGCGCAAAGCGCCGGACAACCGCTGGCTGGTGAAGTGCGGATGAGCGTAATTCCCACCATTGCGCCGTTCCTGCTGCCGCGCATGCTGCCCCGACTGCGTCGCGAACGGCCGCAACTGAAGCTCTACTTGCGCGAGGAAACTAGCCAGGCGGCGCTTGAAAGTCTGCACCACGGGCGCAGCGATTGCGTACTGCTCGCGCTGCCCTTCCCGACCGGCGAGGTGGAGAAGGAAACGATCGAGCTCGACGCGCTGTACGTCGCCTTCCCCAAGGACGATCCGCGTGATCCACCCGCTGAGATCTCGGCTGACCTGATTGACGAAAGCCGGCTCTTGCTGCTCGAAGACGGTCATTGCCTGAAAGAGCATGCTCTCGCCGCCTGTAATCGTCCGGAACTGCGTGCCAGCGCGACGATGATCGGAACCTCACTCCACACGCTGGTGCAGATGGTCGACAATGGCCTTGGCCTGACCATGCTGCCGGAAATGGCCTTGGACGCCGGCATCCTCAATGGCACCCAAGTCGTAGCCCGGCCGCTCCGCAGCGATTCTGCCAATCGCGAGATTGCCCTGGTCTGGCGCAAGAACAGCCCGCGAAGCGAGGAATTCCGCCTGCTGGCCGAGGAACTTCGCGCCGGCTGATCAGTCCATGTGCTTCAGGCCGACCCGCAAGTAATCCCAGCCGGTGACGACGGTCAGCACGGCTGCCGCCCAAAGGGTAGTCAGCCCAACGGTATGCGGGAAATTGATGGTGCGGCCGGCCAGATTGATCGTCCATTCCGGCAAGGCCACGCCCAAGATCAAAGCCCCGAGGCAAACCAGCTGGAACGTTGTCTTCCATTTGGCGAGGCGGCTGACCGGGACGGAAACCTGCAAACCACCAAGAAACTCGCGCAGGCCCGAAACCGCAATCTCGCGCACCAGGATGATCAGTCCGGCAATCACGTGCATGTCCCCGACATAGGGGCCGCGCAGAATACCCTGGGCAGTCAAGGTCAGGATTACGGTTGCGACCATGATCTTGTCGGCAATTGGATCTAGAAAAATGCCGAGTTTTGACACCGCCCCGCTGGTTCGCGCCAGGTAACCGTCAAAATAGTCGGTAATCCCCATCAGCACGTACAGCACGAAGGCCAGGCCATAGCCCAAGCGCCATTCCGGCCACCACAACAGGAACGCCAGCAAGGGCAAGGCCGCAATCCGCGACAGCGTCAGAATGTTCGGCAAGGTCCACATCGCCCCAAAGCCTAGCTTGGTTCGGCTTGGTGCAAAAGGGCGCAAGTGCTCTTGTCCGCACAGTTTCAATCGTTAGAGCGAGGCAACCGCGCAATCCACGCAAGGGCCGCATGACCACCTCGACCCACCTGATCCGCAGCCGCCGTTTTCTGCCGCTGTTCGTGACCCAGTTGCTCAACGCCTTCAACGACAACCTCTATCGCAACGCGATGGTCTTTTTCGTTGTCTATTCGGTCTACAGTTCAGAGGCAGCCGAAGGCTTGTTCAGCGCCATCGCCTCGGCCCTGTTCATCGCGCCATTCTTCCTGCTTTCGGCGCTGGCCGGGCAACTGGCCGATATGCGCGACAAGGCCAAGATCATCCGCGTGGTGAAGGCATCGGAAATCGGCATTATGGTGGTCGGCGGCCTTGGTCTCGTCCTGGCCTGGCAGGGCTTGCTGAACCAGACCTTCACGATCGGGCTGATGCTGGCGGCCGTGCTCGCAATGGGGGTCCATTCAACCTTCTTCGGCCCGATCAAGTACGCCATCCTGCCCCAGCATCTGCATGACAATGAGGTGCTGGCCGGAACGGGTCTGGTCGAAGCCGGGACCTATATTGCCATTCTCGCCGGGACGATCCTTGCCGGTTGGCTGCCGGTCGAGTGGGCGGCAGTTGGTGTGGTTATCACCGCTTTGATCGGCTATGTCACATCACGCTTTGTGCCTCCTGCGCCGCCGCAGAGCGCCGAAGAGCCACTCGATTTTCACCTGTGGCGCTCCTCGATTGCCTTGATCCGGCACACCATGAAGGACCAGCGGGTATTCCTGGCGATCATGGCGATCAGTTTCTTCTGGGCGATTGGCGCAGTGCTGTTCATCCAGTTCCCGCCGCTAGCCAAGAACGTGATCTCAGCCAGCAAGGAAGTGGCCAGCCTGTTCCTGGTGGTATTCTCGATCGGGGTTTCGATTGGCTCGGTGTCGGTCAATGCCTTGCTGAAGGGCACGGTTTCGGCCCGCTACTCGCCCGTTTCGGTGATTGTTATGGCGCTGTTTGTGGTGGCCTTCTGGTGGGTATGCCATTCCTGGCCGACCCACGGCCATGACAAGCTGCTCGATACGGCCGGTTTCCTGCGTGAACCGCTGGCGATCCCGATGCTGTTCAGCCTGCTTGGCATTTCGGTGGCCGGCGGCATGTTTGTCGTCCCGCTTTATGCCTTTCTGACCACCTTCGTCGACAAATCGGAAACGGCGCGAACCATCGCCGCCAACAACATCGTCAATTCTGGCGCCATGGTGCTGGGCTCAGTACTCGCGCTGGGGATGAGCGCCGCCGGATTCCCGATGGTTGACCAATTGCTGCTCGGGGCGGCGATGTGCCTCTATTCCGCTTGGTTGGGCCAGAAACTGGTCAACGCCGAACGGGCTGCCGCAATTAGATAAGAAACGTGCTCACTGCGACAAAGCACGCGCAATAGGCCAGCAGAAAGTCCCGCAGATCCCGGGCCCTAAACCACCGGCCCGGTTTGCGCCCGGCAACAGAATCGACCCGCCGGACATGCGCAGGCAAGCTAGCGCGGAAAGGGTGCCGCGCACTTTCATCAGTCAGGACCAGTGCTCTTCTCATGGATCAAGGCATTAACGCGGGATTCAGCATGGCAACACCCTGTCCCGCGCTGTTTTTACGCGCTTTCCCGGATCGGGACAGTCACGGCGGCGAAGATAGTCCCGCGCCGCCAATTGCCGTTGGTTCGCTGCCCGGTTAGGTTGGGACCATGAATGATCATCACAGCATGACCGGTGGCCGCTTGCTTGTCGATTGCCTGATCGAACAGGGGTGCGATCGTATCTTCACTGTTCCGGGTGAGAGCTTCCTCGCCGTTCTTGATGCGCTGCACGACAGCCCGGGGATCGAAACGGTGATCTGCCGACAGGAAGGCGGCGCGGCGTTCATGGCTTGCGCCGATGGAGCCATGACCGGCAGGCCCGGCGTGTGTTTCGTGACCCGTGGCCCTGGGGCGACCAATGCCAGTATCGGTGCCCACGTCGCCTTTCAGGATTCGCAACCGATGTTGCTGTTCATCGGCGATGTCGACCGCGGGATGAAGGATCGCGAAGGATTTCAGGAAGTCGATTTCGGCACCATGTTTGCGCCGCTCGCAAAGCTGGTGCTGCGGATCGACGACCCCAAGCGGATCCCGGAATACATCGCTCGCGCCTGGGCGACGGCGCTGGCAAGCCGCCCCGGCCCCGTCGTGATCGCCCTGCCCGAAGACATGTTGCTTGAAGAGGTTTCGGGCATCACGCCCCGCCCCGCGATTGCACGTCCGGCGCAGGCGGTTTGCCCCGACGCGATGGGCACACTGATGCGGATTCTGGAAGAAGCCTGCGCTCCCGTTGCGATTGTCGGTGGGGCCGGTTGGCACGCAAAAGCCCGCAAGCACTTTACCAGCTTTGCCGAGCGGATCGGTCTGCCGGTCGCCGGTGC
>JBEEIN010000127.1:0-11803 GCA_041169825.1 Pseudomonadota bacterium | reverse complement strand
GTCAGCCGCTGACGATCAAGCTTAACGGTCCGGTTGAAGCCTGGTTCGAGGACCTTGGCGACAATCCGCCTGTCGCCAAGGCTTAAAGCGCCAGTTCCCGCTTGATGATTGCCGCGATGGGATCACCGTCGCGGCTGGAGAGCTCGCCCTTGGCCTGCTTGACTGGCTTGGCCGCGGCCTTCGCCACGCTGTTCTCGCGCAGAAGCGGAGCCGCGTTCTTCGGCTTGGTCGGGTAAATAAACCCGGCAAGCGGCCAATGCGTGCTGCCAAGAGCCTGACTGGGGCCGTACCAGACGCGCACCGCGCTCCAATCATTTTCGGGCGAGACGTCAACCGCCTGGACATCGTCCTCGATCTGGCCGCGGCGGCCGTTGATCGGGCTCCAGTTGGCATGGCGGATCAGTACGGTGCGCGAATCGATTACCTTGCTGACCGCGGCCACATGGCCAAGGCGCGAATTGCCGTTGGGCAGGAAGGCCATCACCGCGCCAACCTTGGGCTTGGTGCCGCGGGCATAGCGACCTTCGGCTTGGTCCCACCAGGTGTGGGCGTCGCCATAAATCCGGATACCGGAAACCTGCCGGGCATAGGGCACGCATTGCAAATAGGGCGGAAGATCATCGATCGAGGCGCCGCCCGCATCGCTATCGTTAATATCGATGGCCCGGGCATGGGCCGGGCTGGTGGCCAGGACCACAAGGAAAAGCGCCGGAAGAAGGGAACGCAACCAGTTCATGCGGCGCGTTTTGACCAATGGCGGTTAACGCGCGGCTCTGTGGAAGGGTTAAAAGCATAGTAAGTAACCACAGTGCGGCTTGCAAAATGGCCGCGGAAGGGTCAGGGCTGACGCGGTGAAACTCCCCCAGGTCATTATCATTGGGCGCCCCAACGTGGGCAAGTCCACGCTGTGGAACCGGCTGGTCGGTAAGAAGCTGGCGCTGGTCGATGATCAGCCCGGGGTAACGCGCGACCGCCGCTTTGGTGAAGCGCACTTGCTGGGCCTTGATTTCACCATCGTCGATACTGCCGGTTGGGAGGATGAGGACGAGGCCAGCCTGCCGGGCCGGATGCGGCAGCAGACCGAAGCGGCGCTGGTCGGGGCCGATGTCGCACTGTTCGTAATTGATGCGCGTGCGGGCCTGACCCCGCTCGACGAGGAAATCGCCCGCCACCTGCGCCAGTGCGATGTGCCGGTGGTGCTGGTGGCCAACAAGGCCGAAGGCAAGGCTGGCGATCACGGCCTTTACGAAGCATTCTCCCTGGGCCTTGGCGATCCCGTTCCGCTGTCGGCCGAACATGGCCAGGGCATGGCTGACCTGTTCGAAGCACTGCTGCCGCATCTTAACGAGCGCCAGTTGGAAATGGATGCCGAGGCAGCCATCGCCGCGGACCTTGAGGATGAAGAGGATTACGACCCCAAGGCCGTGCTCAAGCTGGCGATTGTCGGCCGACCCAACGCCGGCAAATCAACCCTGATCAACCGCTTCCTCAAGGAAGACCGGCTGCTGACCGGGCCAGAGGCGGGGATCACGCGCGATTCCATCGCGATCGACTGGAACTGGCATGATCCCGCCAGCGGTGAAGATCGCCCGGTCCGGCTGATTGATACGGCTGGCATGCGTAAAAAGGCGCTGGTGGTCGACAAGCTCGAAAAGATGGCTGTCGCTGACGCCCGCCACGCAATCGACTTTGCCGAAGTCGTCGTGCTGCTGCTCGACGCCACCCGCGGGCTTGAGCATCAGGACCTGAAGATCGCCAGCCTGGTCCTTGAAGAGGGACGGGCGCTGATGATTGCGATCAACAAGTGGGACGTGGCCGAGGATGCCTCGGGCCTGTTCAACGGGATCCGCAAGGCGCTTGACGATGGCCTGAGCCAGGTCAAGGGCCTGCCCCTGCTCGCGGTCTCGGCCCGCACTGGCAAGGGGCTAGATGACCTGATCGCCGCGGCGTTTGAGCTGCGCGATGCCTGGTCCAAACGGGTGCCGACCGCCGCGCTTAACCGGTGGTTCGACGATGCGCTTGCCAAGAACCCGCCGCCTGCGCCGGGCGGCCGCCGGATCAAGCTGCGCTATATTACCCAGGCGAAGACCCGCCCGCCGGGCTTTGTGTTGTTCGGCACACGGCTCGATGAACTGCCGGCCAGCTATCAGCGTTACCTGGTTAACGGCCTGCGCCGCGAGCTGGGCTTTGATGCCGTGCCGGTGCGGCTGATGCTGCGCAGCCCGAAGAACCCCTTCGCCAAGAAGTAACCGCCGGCCGATTTTGGGGGATCGGTCCAGCCAGTCGCTCACCCGCGGCGGGCGAGTGCAAGCCTGCGCCCTTCAGTCAAGGAGCGCCAAAGCCATTCGACCGGGCCCTGATGATAGCGCGCGAGCCATGGCTTGCTCCAGCCGAGCATCGCCGCCCAGCCGATCAGGACGAACCCCCATTGTGCCAGCGCGCCGACCCGGCCGACCAGGCCTAGACCCCAGCCAAAGAAACAGAATGCCATGATCAGCGACGTCAGCAGGTAATTGCTGAGCGCCATCTTGCCCGCCGCGTGCAGGCGTTCCCCCAGCCGCTGTTCCAGCAGGAAAGGGGCGGCCAAGACAAGCAGCGATGCATAGGCCAGCGTCAGGGCCAGATGCTGCGGCCCCGCGACGCCGATCAGTAACTGGAACATGGCATCGGGCGGGAAATTCCTGCTCCACGCCCAAACCGCTTGGGCAAGGGCCATGGGCAAGCCGATGACCAGCCCCGCCGTTGCCAGTTGCCATAACCGGGTGTTCGACCAACCGCCGGTAAAGAACCCGCTCCGGTATAGCGCCATGCCGAGCAGCATCAGCGGCACGGTTTCGCCGATCGAGAGCAGGGTGACCAGCAGCGGCATGTAGAGGGTTTCCTGAAACCGCTCCTTCAGCATGGTCGCATAGGGTTTGCGCAGGGTGTTAACCTCATCGCGCGCCTCACCCGCCACGGCATCATATTGGCTCAACACGACCGCCCGCGTAACCGGATCGGCCCTTTCGTCATGAACCGCCTCGGCCGCGGTCAGGCTTTTCCAGCCTGCGACGGTGAAAGCACCATGCCACAAGGCGAATGCCGCCAGCGCAACCACCACCATCCGCCGCACTGACCAGTGACGCAGGGCCAGGGCAATCGGCGCGAGCATGGCATAAAGCATCAGGATATCGCCGCTCCACAGCAGAAACTGGTGCAGGTAGCCAATCAGGAACAGCCAGCCGAGCCGTCGCAATTGCCAATATCCGCCGTCCGCGCCTGCGGCATCGCGGCGACCGACGAACAGCAGCATCGAGGCCCCGAACAAGACGGTGAACAGACCGCGCATCTTGCCTTCGAACAGGACCAGCCCTGCCACGAAGGCCAGCTTGTCCAACAGTGAGGCTGATCCGAGCAGGCCGGGGCTGAGCACGGCCGATGATCCACCGGCAAAGCCGGCGATGTTGATCGTCAGGATGCCCAGCACCGCAATCCCGCGCACCAGATCGAGCGCGGCAATCCGATCGGTTGCCGCACTTTCGCTCATCTCAGTTGCGCACCGCGATGCAGGTCTGGCCGCTCGCTTCAAGTCGGTTGCAGGCAGATTGGGCGGCGGCCTGCGTGGCAAAGCCCCCAGCCTGCAACTTGATCACCGAGCCGGCGCGGACATTGAGCCGCGCTCGACCGACCAGTTCCGGGCGGCCACGCAGCCGGTTCCATAGTGCGTCGGCATTCGCGGGCTGGCCAAAGGCGCCGAGCTGTACCCGCCATGGCCCGGCCTTGGCCGGAACCGCTGCTGCGGTGGCGTCGGCTTGCGGCATCGAAGTGATGGGCGCGGTGTCATTCATCGAAGGTGGGACGCCCTGCCAGACCTTGACCGGGCGCGGGTTTGCCGGGCGGGCATAGTCGGCCCCGGCCGTTGCCGGGCTGTCCGTCACGGCGCGGCTGGCGGCACCAACCGCATCGTTGGCCTGAACCGGGCCGACACCGGGCATCGGCGTTGTTGCGACGGGCGCCGGCGTACCCCCGAAAGTCGCGCCAAGATCGGCAGCGGCCAGTTGGCGAGCACGGGTCGCATCGGCCTGGCTGCGTAGTTCTGCGGCCAGTTCAACCGCCTGTTGGCGTTGTGCCATCGGCACGTGCTGGTCCATCTGGGCGAGGGCAGAGGCCGCCTGGGGCAGGCCCGCCTGCTGGGCCAGGCTGACCAGGGCATAGGCCCGGACCCAATCCTTGCTGACGATGTCCCCATTGAAGTGACCAATGCCGAGCAGATATTGCGCGCGTGGATCGCCGCGATCGGCAGCGGCGCGCAGGAACGGCAGGGCCTGGGTGCGTTGTCCGCGTTGGAACAGCAACAGGCCATAATTGTCGCTGGCCTGGATATGCCCTTGCGCGGCGGCGCGCCCGAACAGGGCTTCGGCCTGCGCAAGGTCCTGCTTCACACCCTTGCCCAGCTTGTAGGCCTGGCCGAGGTTGAACATCGCATCGGCATCTCCCCTTGCCGACTCAATCTGCCACGTCTTGACCGCCGTGGCAAAATCGCCGCGCGTCCAGGCATCGACGCCAGCGCGGGTATCGGCCAAGGCCGGTGACGCCATGGCAAGTACAGCGCCACCAAGGGCGCGGAAAAAAGCTTGTGACCCATTTTTGACTTCCCGACTTCGTCCCGGACTTAAGCGACAGGGGCTTTTCCGGCCCCTGACCCCCGCGTTCCGCGACGCCTGAGGCTTAAGTGACATAGTAAAGTACCGGTTAGCAAAGGATTTATGGAAACCACCGGGTACGATACAGCCGTCTGATCAGAATACGCATTAACCCTATCTTAGGAACGATCTGCGATCCCCCTGATCTAGGTCAGGATGACCAAATTGTCTTCTCCCAAGGGGTATTGGCTTTGCGCGTACTGGCATTGGCATCGCAGAAGGGCGGATCCGGCAAGACCACCTTGTCCGGGCACCTCGCCGTCCAGGCCCAGCGCGCCGGAGCTGGACCGGTTGTGCTGATCGACATCGACCCGCAGGGTTCGCTGGCCGATTGGTGGAACGAGCGCGAGGACGAATATCCCGCATTTGCCCAGACCACCGTGGCCCGCTTGGCCAGCGACCTGGCCGTCTTGCGCCAGCAGGGTTTCAAGCTGGCGGTGATCGATACGCCCCCAGCCATCACCATGGCGATCCAGTCGGTCATTTCGGTGGCCGAACTGATCGTCGTGCCGACCCGCCCCAGCCCGCATGACTTGCGTGCCGTGGGGGCAACGGTTGACCTGTGCGAACGCGCGGCCAAGCCGCTGATCTTTGTGGTCAACGCCGCCACCCCCAAGGCGAAGATCACTTCCGAGGCCGCAGTCGCCTTGTCGCAGCACGGGACGGTTGCCCCGGTTACGCTGCATCACCGGACCGACTTTGCCGCTTCGATGATTGACGGCCGCACCGTCATGGAAGTGGAGCCAAACGGCCGCTCCGCGCTGGAAGTGGTCGCCTTGTGGAACTATGTTTCCGACCGGCTTGAAAAGAATTTCCGCCGTACTGTCTTCGCGGGACCGGCAGCAAATTCGATGCTGGTGCCCGGTGCTCCGCGCCCCGCTGGTGGCTTTGGTCGCCGCGTGGCGGGTTCGTAAGCGGGGGCGCCGGCATGTCTGAACCCAAGAGCTTCGCATCGCTCTCGCCGACCCTGCTCGCCCGCAAGGGTGGTGCCCGTCCCGCCATGCGTCCACAACTGGGCCCCATCGCCGGCGATGCGATAGCCCGCCAGCTCGATGATCTTGGCTGGAACGACATGGGTCACGACCAGGTCAAGGCAGAGGAGCCGCGCAGCGCGGAGGTGGTTTCGATTGCCCCCGACGCTGCAGCACCGGATTTTGCGCCCGTACCAGAAGTGGTGCGCCAACGTGACGGTGTCAGCCAACGCCTGACCGGAACACGTCAATCGGCTCTCGCCAAAGGCCGCCGGGCGGCTTTCACACTGCGGGTCGATGCCGAACGCCATCTCAAGCTTCGGCTCGCCTGTGCTCTGGCCAACCGCAGCGCCCAGCAACTTGTAACCGAGGCGTTGGACCGGATGCTGGAAGACTTACCCGATGTCACGCAAGTCGCCGCGCAGGTCGCGCGTCAGCCCAAATGATCCTGCAAAGAGGGAAACATCCCATGTCCACCAGCCCCATTCGCACCAAGCTTCTGCCGCTCGGCGTAACTGGCGCCCTGGCGCTAGCAGTCCTGGCAGGTGCCGGTTTCGGCGAGACCGTGGTCGCCAAGCCAAGCCCCGACAAGACCGCTGCCGCCGCTCAGGCGGCGCTGTCCAGCGGACAGGTAGACAAGGCGATCAAGCTGGCCGAGGTCCTGGTCGCGGCCAGCCCGCGTGAGGCATCCTACCGCGCGCTGCTGGCCCATGCCTATCTTAAAGCCGGGCGTTTCCAGTCGGCCGCGGTGACTTTCGACGATGCAATGGAACTGGGGGACAATGCCGGCAAGACCGCACTGGGCCTTGCACTTGCCTACGCCGCCGAGGGGCGCAACCGTGATGCGGTGGCCATCCTTGACGATTGGCGCGATGCTATTCCGGTTGCCGACCTCGGGCTTGCACTGGCGCTAGCCGGCGAGCCGACCCGCGGGAGCGCGGTCCTCGCCGATGCGCTGCGCAATGGCGAGAATACGCCCAAGCTCCGCCAGAACCTTGCCTATAGCTATGCGCTCGATGGGCGGTGGCGCGAGGCTCGGATCATGATGAGCCAAGACATTCCGGCCGACCAGATCGATGCGCGGATCAGCGAATGGGCGGCCAAGACCCGTCCGGAAGACTATCACCTGCGGGTGGCTGGACTGCTCAACGCCCCGGTTCGCAGCGATCCGGGCCAGCCGACGCGGCTCGCGCTCAATTCGAACCCGGTGACGGAACAACTTGCAGTCCAGTCGACCGCAGCTGAAGCAACTCCACCGCTGGCAACGGCGGCCGCGCCGGGCACTGAACTGCCGCCGCTGGCAGCGGACAAGCCCTCGGCGGTCCTGGCCAGCTATGCGCCGGTAACCGCACCTGCGGCCCCGACGCCGAACAGGTTTGCCCGCGCCTTTGCGGAACCCGCTGCCGCACCGGTTCCGGTTCAGCCAGCCTATGCGGGCGCTCGCTCCTTCGTTTCGCAACCGGTGATCCAGCCGATCCCGGCACGGCAGGTTCGCGCCCCGCGCGCCGTTGCGGTGGCTGCGCCTGATGGCGCCAGGCCCCGCCGGGTGGCCTATTCAGCACCGGTTCCCACCAGCGCTCCGGGTACCCACATGATCCAGCTTGGCAGCTTCTTCACCCAGCAGGGCGCACGGCGTGCTTGGGGGATCTACGCCGCCAAGAACCCTGAACTGCGCAATTTCCGTATGACGATCACCCAGGCGCAGGTTCGCGGCAAGACGTACTTCCGCGTTGCCGCTGCCGGGATTAATGGCGGCCAGCACGCCCGCGGACTGTGTGGCACGGTCAAGGCGCGCGGGTTGACCTGCTTTGCCTATGCCACCGGTCTTGCCAAACCCGGGGCCAAGGTTGTGGCCCCCACGCAGATGGCGCAGGCCAAGCCCGGGAAGGCCCCTCTCAGGGTCGCATCTGCGGCTCCGGCCATGGCGCGCAAGCGCTAAGTCCGGGCAAGCAAGTTTAACCAAGGGCCCCTCTCCGTCTCGGCGGGAAGGGGCCTTTGCTTTGTGGTTACTGCGCGATGATCGCGCCGCCTTTGAGCAGGATCAGCGCGCGGCCTTGCGCTCCCTGCTTGTCGAACGGCGTGTTGCCCGCTGCTGCGGCCATCTTGTCCGAATCGACGATCCACGGCTTGTCGGGGTCGATCACCGCAATGTCGGCCTCGGCATCCAGAGCCAGCACACCGGCGTTGACCCCCAGCAGGCTCGCCGGGTTGGTCGCCAGCAAGGTAAAGGCCCGGGCCGTGTCGATCACCCCATCGCGCACCAAGCCCAGCGTCAGCGGGAGCAGCGTCTCGGCGCCGGCCATGCCGGGCTCGGCATCGGCAAAGGGCAGGCGCTTGTCCTCTGGTCCACGCGGATCATGGCCAGAGGCGATAACATCGATGGTCCTGTCAGCAAGGGCGCCTAGCACGGCCTGCCGATCCGCTTCTGACCGCAGCGGAGGCGACAGGCGGGTAAAGGTACGAAAATCACCAATTGCCACGTCCGAGAGCAGGGCATGGGCAGGCGTTACCCCGGCCGTTATAGCGACGCCGCGTGCCTTGGCGGCGCGGACTAGCCCAAGGGCTGCGGCCGTTGTGACTTGCCGAAAATGCAGCCGCGCCCCGGTCAGTTCGGCAAGGGCAATGTCGCGCGCGACGGCCAAGGCTTCTGCCTCTGCGGGAGCGGAAGGCAAGCCCAGCCGCGTGGCCATTTCGCCTGCGGTAGCGACTGCCGAGCCAGTAAGGCCGGAATCTTCGGCGTGGGTTACCACCACCAATCCCAACATGGCGCAATAAGACAGCAAGCGGTGCATCACACCGCTATCGGCGATCCAGCGGCGGCCCGTGCAAACGGCCCGTGCCCCGGCATCGCGCATCAGCGCCAGTTCGGCCAGTTCGGTGCCCGCAAGGTCCTTGGTTGCGGCAGCGAGTGGGTGGACCCAAAGGTCAGGCTTGCCCGATTGCGCCGAGAACCGCACGGCCGAGCGCTTGTCCAGCACGACACCTTGATCGGGCATCAGCGCGGCGCGGGTGATCCCGCCGAAATGGAAAGCTGGCTTATCGATCGTGAAAACGCCCAGATCGACCAGACCGGGGGCGATCAGCGCGCCCTTGGCGTCGATTACCGTATCGCCGGGCTCTGGTGCGACTTCGCCCAGCGCGACGATCTTGCCATCAGCACAGCGCAAGGCGCCGGCTTGCGGCGAGCCGGTCGGCAGGACCAGCCGGCCGTTGATCAGGGTGACGGGGGCGAGGTTCTTCATGCCCAGTCCTCCACGCCGCGGGTTCGTCGGGTCAGCACATCAAGGCAGGCCATGCGGATCGCCACACCCATTTCGACCTGCGTGGTTATGGCCGATCGGCCCGCCAGGTCCGCCACGGTGCTGTCGATCTCAATTCCCCGGTTCATTGGACCGGGGTGCATGACCAGCGCATCGGGCTTGGCCTTGGCCAGCCGCTCCAGCGTCAGACCGTAAAGGTGGCGGTACTCACGCGGGGAGGGGATGAACTGGCCGCTCATTCGCTCCTGTTGCAGCCGCAGCATCATCACCACGTCAGCACCGTCCAGCGCCGCGTCGAAATCGTGAAACGGGGTAACCTTCATCGCCTCAATCCCCACCGGCATCAGCGCCGGGGGCGCGCAGACACGAACCTCGGCGCCAAGGGTGGTCAGGCAATGGATGTTGGAGCGGGCCACCCGGCTGTGCAGGATATCGCCGCAAATGGTGACCGTCAGCTTACCGAAGTCCCCCTTTGCGCGGCGGATGGTCAGGGCATCGAGCAGGCCTTGCGTCGGATGCTCATGCTGGCCGTCGCCAGCGTTGAGCACCGGGCAATCGACTTTGTCGGCGATCAGCCGCACCGCGCCCGAGCTCGCATGGCGAATCACGATGGCATCGGCCCGCATCGCGTTGAGGGTCATCGCCGTATCGATCAGCGTTTCGCCCTTTTTCACGCTCGACTGGGCCGCGTGCATGTTGACGACGTCAGCCCCCAGCCGTTTCCCGGCGATCTCAAACGACAACAGCGTGCGGGTGCTGTTTTCGAAGAAGGCGTTGATGATCGTCAGGCCCGCGAGCCGATCAGCGCGCTTCTGGGGCTGGCGGTTCAGTTCGACCCATTGTTCCGCTTCGTCGAGCAGGAACAGGATTTCCCACGGAGCCAGGCCCGCCAGGCCGGTGAGGTCGCGGTGCGGGAAGGCGGCGGAGCCAGCCGGATAGCGGCCCGCAGCTTGAGAGTTTGCCGATGTCATTGAAGACGGTGCCTTAGACGGCGCAAGCCGTTGCGGCAAGCTGGATAACGTTGCGGGCAACTGCTGCGAGGCGTGCGCGCCCAAGCCTCTGCCCCGGCACAACATCCATCGCCCGCCATGGCCCCTTGATCGACGCGGGACTCGCCTTTTGGGCAGCAGCGGCCTATCGATGCGGTGATTATTTTTTCGGGGAATCGCAGGATGATATTCGCGCGCAAAGTCTGGACCCTGCTGGTGGGCATCAAGGATGCCTTGGTCCTGCTGCTCTTGCTGCTGTTCTTCGTTGCGCTCTACGGTCTGCTGACCGCCAGACCTTCGCCCGGCCAGGTGCGCGAAGGGGCCCTGCTGCTCAAACTCGATGGCGCGATTGTCGAGGAGCCGGCCAAGGTTGACCCCTTTGACCTGCTGATGTCCAGCGAAAGCCCGATCAAGGAACACCGCGCCCGCGATGTGATCGCAGCCATTGATGCCGCAGCAAAGGATGACCGGATCAAGGCGGTCGCGCTCGACCTTGCGAGGTTTACGGGCGGCGGGCAGGTTACGCTTCAAGATGTTGGCGAAGCGCTCGACAAGGCGCGCAAGGCTGGCAAGCCGGTGATCGCCTTTGCCCATGCCTATGCCGATGACAGCCTGTTGCTGGCTGCGCACGCCAGCGAGGTCTGGGTCGACCCGATGGGTGGTGCCTTCGTTATGGGTCCGGGCGGGATGCGGCTTTACTATGGGGAGGCCCTGGCCCGCTACAAGGTGACCGCCCACGTCTTCAAGGTCGGCACCTACAAGGACTTCGTGGAACCCTTCACCCAGAGCCAGGCTTCCGCGCCGTCCAAGGAAGCGCGCAACGCCCTGGTTTCCGCGATCTGGGAAGACTGGCAGGCGCATGTGAAGGCTGCCCGGCCGAAGGCTGACCTGGCCAAGGTGACGACCGACCCGGTCGGCTGGATCAAGGCGAGCGGCGGCGATGCGGCCAAGGCGGCGCTGGCGGCCGGGCTGGTGGACCGGCTGGGTACATACACGCAATACAAGGAACGGCTTCGGTCACTGGTGGGTGAGGATCCGGCCGACGACGCGCCTGGCAGCTTTGCGCATACGCCCATGGACACGCTGATCGCGGCCCATCCTGCCAAAACCGACGGAGCCGCGGTGGCCATCGTCACCGTTGCTGGCGAGATCGTCGACGGCAAGGCCGGCCCCGGGCGGGCAGGTGGTACCCGCATCGCCAAGCTGATCGACGAGGCCAACGGCGATGGTGCCAAGGCGCTGGTCCTGCGGGTTGATTCTCCCGGTGGTTCGGTGATGGCTTCGGAAGAGATTCGCACAGCACTGGAACGGTTCAAGGCTGGAACCAAAGATACCGGGCCACGCCCTGTCGTTGTCTCGATGGCCAACCTGGCGGCCAGCGGCGGCTATTGGGTTTCCACGCCGGCTGACCGGATCTTTGCCGAGCCGGGCACGATCACCGGTTCGATCGGGATCTTTGCCATGATCCCTTCGTTTGAGCGCGCCCTGGCCGATTACGGCGTGAAGTCGGATGGTGTGCGCAGCACGCCGCTCTCTGGCCAACCCGATATCCTGACCGGCCTAACCCCAGAGGTGAAGGACATGCTGCAGGCCAATATCGAAAACGGTTATCGCCGCTTCGTTGGTCTGGTCAGTGCCGCGCGCAAGAAGTCGCCTGAAGACGTAGAGGCATTTGCCGAGGGCCGGGCCTGGGATGGCGGAACCGCGCGGCAAAAGGGGCTGGTTGACCAGTTTGGCGGGATCAATGCGGCTCTGGCCGACGCTGCCCAACGGGCCAAGCTGGGCGATGACTGGCACGCATCGTGGTATGGCGACAAGCCGGATCCCTATGCCTCCTTGATCGAACAATGGCGCGGCGATGATGAGGCCGATGGACCTGCCGCAGGGATGGATCTGACCGG
>JBEEIN010000126.1:0-5062 GCA_041169825.1 Pseudomonadota bacterium | reverse complement strand
AAATGGCGCGCCATGCGGAATGAAGATGAGAACGGCTATGCCATCCGCATCTGGTCGCGTCGCAGGGGTGTCTGAGCACGGCTGCGCTCAAAGACAGCTCAACGCATCACGTCGCGCAAATAACTTCGCGGCAGGGCTGCATGGATCAAAGCGGATGCGACACAGGGTGCGGCCAATATTCTGATCGCCTCCGCCAGCCCCAAAGCATCTGCAATACAGCCCGTAAGGATTGGACCCGGCGCCAAACCAAGCAGATTATTCTCCAATGTCAGCGTTCCGAAGGCTGATCCGTGGATCGCCAAGGGCGTCAGATTGGCAACCATCGCCCCCACGAGGCCGACTGCTCCGGCAACAGCGGCCAGCGAGTTGGCGCAGCTTCCCTGTCCTGCGTCAGATGCTATACCGCGCCGCGATACACTGCTCCCCATGGTATCAGACTTTTGACTAATGGCTCTGTCGACAGGCGCGCGCTAAACCAAGCCCGACAGCCAGGGGTGCCGCGATTTGACCCGAAGTCAGTCTGCAAATCCCCCAGCTGCGGTCCGGCACAGGGAGCATCAACCCATTCGCGAAAGATGGCTCACTCTCCTCTCCGTATTTCGCCTTCCACGCCGCGCAGGCGTGTGTGCTGTACAGAGCAGCCCGCCCCTGCTTTGCACCCTTTTCGGCAAGGCTGCCAAATACATGTTGTCGAGCCGCAACAATCTTGCTCCAACCTGCTTCAGCCTGTTGAACCCGGAATTTACACCATGGTGAGACGATCCATTCTAAAACCTCTGATGGCCGCTGCTTTTCTCAGCATGCCGGTCCCTGCGGCTGCCGGAAACGACCAAGCCCCGCGCATCTACACCACCGACCAGATTACCCAGTTTCAGCTGCCGCGCCTGCCCGACGTCGTGCCAGGCGATCCCGCGGCCCGGCGGGCATGGGCCCGGGCGCTGGCCTTTGACGCGACGCTCTATGGAACAGCCAGTGTGCTTGAATACGTCCAGCTTTACCGGCAGGCGGTCGATGCCAAAGCCATCGGTTATACAGGCTTCAACCGCTTCGCGCACGGGCGAAAACTGGCTGAACCGGGTTACCAAGCATTCAAATCACCCAATGCCGATACACTTTATTCCAACGCTTGGCTCGATCTTCAGAATGGACCAGTGCTGTTCACTGTGCCGGACACGCAAGGCCGATATTACACTGCTAATTTCATCGACATGTATGCGAACGCCAGCAATATAGGGGCGCGGACACACGGGACCCGAGCCGGACGCTATCTGATTGCGACAACTGATTGGCAGGGCGAGGTGCCGGCGGGCGTAACATTGTTCCGGGTCGGAACGCCGCATGTATGGATCTTGCTGCGGATTCTCGCGACCGACCAGGCCGACATGGCCCAGGCTGCCGCCTTGCAAGACGCGTTCAAGCTTACACCGCTTTGGCATAGTCAGGCTGCAACACCGGACTATCCGTTGCCTGACGCCGAAACGGCCATGGGATTCTTCCGTATCCTCGACTTTGTGCTGCGGACAAATGGCTATCCCGCCACCGAGAAGGCGTTGGTAGAGCGCTATCGCGGTATCGGCATTGCCGGCACGACGGCCTTTGATGTAGCCGCTACCGATGCGGAGATTCGTGCCGGTCTGGAGGCAGGATTCATTGAGGCCCGTCGGGTCATTAACGCCTCGCTTGCCCAAGGTGGGCGGACCGTCAACGGCTGGCGCGAAACTGGCGACAAAGGACGCTATGGCTCGAATTTCCTGTACCGCAGCGTGATCAACACCTTGGGGACCGGGTCCAACGTCAGCGACGAGAGCACCTCCTTCACAACCTTTGCCGATGCCGCGGGCAAGCCACTCGACGGGACAAGCGGATCCTACCGCTTGGTGCTCAGCCCGCCACCGCCGGCCCGCTTCTTTTGGTCCGTAACGGTATATAATGCTCGTACCCGAGAGCTTCATCCCAATCCGATCGGCCGCTACTTGATCAACGACCGAACGCCGGGACTGATCTACCGGCCGGATGGATCGCTGGTCATTAGCCTGCAGACCAAGGCTCCGGCTGACAGTGAAGCAAGTAACTGGTTGCCGATCCCGGCCGGGCCGTTCTTTCTGGGGCTGCGGGCTTATGGGCCTATGCCCGCGGTGACCGACGGCAAATGGGCGCCTAATCCGGTTGAACGAAGGGACGAGGACGCACCTTAACTAACCAGACGGTCGATCAGTCGATCCGCTCAATCGCCGGGGGAAGCCAGCGCTGGTCAAGCACGATCTGGCGAGGCTGGTAGAGCCGGAGCATCAGATAGAATGGCGCGTTATGGGGCACGGGGAGCCAATTTGGATCCAGGCTTGCTGCAACGCCGGACGCTGACAGCACCAACGTCAGCCCGCCATCAGGGTCTCGAACGAGCCCGGGCGATCGATCACCCAACGAGTAGCGGTTGGCCGGATTGGCAATCATATTGCCGGCATCGTCATAGACCGTGATCGACCAAAACGCGCCAACCGGCGGAAGCTGTCCAGGAGCAAACCGGATTCGGTAACGGTGTCGACCTGTGAGGAGCCGGCCCGAAGCATCGACCCTTGCCAGCGGGTAAAGCGCCTCTTCGGGAATGGCGACGTTGGGCTGGTCCTTGGCCACCCCGGCGCGCAACAGGAAATCCGTACCGAAGCGCGGGCCGGCATAGTTGATCATCCAGCCGTTGTGGCGTACCCCCAGCTCAAGTGACCGCGCCAGCACCATCCGGCGTCCCTGTGCGATCCCCGCCTCAATCTGGGCGCGCTGCTGAGCGGACATGCGCTCAGGCCTGAAGACAAGGCCGGGGCCAATGTCCAAGGGCCTTAACGCAGCGATCGCCACCCGGTCCTGGGGGTTCACGTGCCATTGCTGAAGGATGGTGTTGAGCCGCGCAAGAAAATCAAGGCCGCTGCCAGGTTCTTCGCCTGGGATGATTGGCAACTGCGCGGGAACCGGAGCAGCAGGACGTCGCAGGCCACGTCGCCAGTCGGCCCAGTTGGTCAGCATGATGCGATCCTGCAAGCGGTGCACCACCTGGTAGTCGTCGGACGATCGGATCAAGATCCGGCCGGCAATGTTGAGAAAGCGGGTCTTAGCGGGCACAATCACCATGCCCTCGGGTAGAGGGCCGCGATAGTCTGGGCCGTGAATGAACACTGGCGGCATCGACCCGCCATGGGTTCGCTGTCCAATCGACTGATTGGCTGAGGTATCAGCGAAATTCATCGAAAAAGTGTAGTACCGGTCGCCAAAGTCCGGTGCGGTCAATACTAAAGGCCCACTAGCGAGGTCGATCCAAGACAGCGAATAGACTGTATCATTGTTGAGGCCGACCCCGATCCGCGTTTCCGGCCCGGCCAAGCTGCGGCTGTGCACAAAGCGGTTTAAAGGGCTGCCGGGCCGGTCCCCCACGCCGAGCACGAACTTTTCACGGATCCTCGCCGCGTGCAGCAGTGGCATGCCCCAGACATAGGCCCGCTTAGCCAAGGCCTGCAGATCGCGGGTCGTTTGGCTGAACAGGCGATCGTTGACGGCTCGCCACTGCGCTGTCGTCAATTGCTCTGCGGCGGCAGGCATGCTGGCTGCACCCTGGCCCCGAGCGCTGGCACTTGAACTGCTTGCCAAAGCGAGCAACAGGACCGCGCCCGCCAGAGCCGCGTTGGCAGACACGGTGCACACTCAGGCCGCCAGCAAAGCGGCGTAACGATCCATCGCCACTTCGGGCGATAGCGGCCAACGTGTCAGCATCATCAGGCGCTTATGGGCATGACCAATGGACAATTCCTCCGTCACGCCCATGCCGCCATGGAATTGAATCATCTCATGGCCAAAGCTGAGCGCTGTCGACGCGATATAGGCCGAGACAGCGGCGACGGCGCGATCAAATTCCGGCGTTGCCCAATAGACAATAGCGCGGTCCAACAATCCACGCGCCTGTTCACGCACGGCATATTGCGCAACCATTCGGTGCTGGATGGCCTGAAAACTCCCCAAGCGGGTGCCAAATTGTTCGCGGGTGCGCAGATAGTCTGTGGTTTCTGCAAGCATGCGATCCATCAGCCCCAAGGCCTCAGCCGCGCGGGCCAGCTGAGCGACCGACTGGGCCTGCTCTATCTCGGCATAGCCCCCGGCCAGCCGCATCTCGGGCGAGAGAGCAACGTCAGCCAGCTCAAGGCTTACAGCCATGCTGCCATCAATCAGCCGCCAACTGCGCACGGCAAGGCCCGGCGCCGTTGCGGGAACCAACCAAAGGCCAATGCCGTCCCCATCCTGCGGGCGCCCATCGCTGCGGGCGCTGACCAGATAGGCATCCACGCCGGCACCACATGGCACACAAGCTTTTGCGCCGGTCAGGCTCCACCCATTGGGTGTGGCCGTGGCACGCGTTTCAACCCATGTCAGCCCGCCGCGCCCGCCCGCTTCGGCATGCGCCAAGGCAAAGCGGGTTTCGCCTGTCGCAACATTTGCGAGATATTGAGCAGCTTCAGACCCCTCAGCTGCCGTTTCGGCAAGCAGGCGGCCCACCAAGATGATATTCTCGGTCAAGGGTTCAACCACCAAGCCCCGCCCCAAGGCCTCACTCAGCACGGCAAGGCTGGTACCATCCAGCCCAAGCCCACCGCAGCTTTCGGGAAGGGGGGCCGCAAGCAAGCCCAGTTCGGCCATTAACTGCCAATTTTCGGGGGCAAATCCATGCGTCTCTTGCTGATAGTGACGCCGACGATCCAAGTCATAGCGGTCGAGCACAAAGCGCTCTGCCAGAGCCTTGAGCATTTCCTCATTTTCAGACAGGTCGAAGTTCATGGCGCACTCCCTTTGATCCGAGCGGCTAGCATAAAAAAGGGAGCCAATATCTTGCACAAAAGATTAGTGCCGCTTGGGCGATCCGGCTAAGAAGATGGGCTGTTCCTGTTGTGCGCTAAAGGAGAAAATGGGTGCTGTCCGCAGAGCGTATTGACGCTGTAAAGATCAGTGGGCCGGATGATATTCGCCGCGCGGCCGAGGCGCTGCGCGATATTGCCGCGGCGTGCGGATTTCAGGCGGCTCCTGCGCA
>JBEEIN010000125.1:0-5355 GCA_041169825.1 Pseudomonadota bacterium | reverse complement strand
ATCGACCCATTGTCGATCAGCGACATTCGCGATCTGGTCAAAGACCTGAAGCAGCGCGGGATCGGCGTGCTCATCACCGATCACAACGTGCGCGAGACGCTGGATATCTGCGACAAGGGTTGCATCATCTATGGTGGGCAGGTGCTGTTTTCCGGCAGCCCCGAGGCGCTGGTGGCGGATGAAAACGTGCGGCGGCTCTACCTGGGCGAAGGATTTACGCTTTAGGGCACAAGTTCATGGCGATCGGGCCCCGCCTTGACCTTCGGCAATCGCAATCGCTGGTGATGACACCGCAGTTGCAGCAGGCAATCAAGCTGCTGGCGCTGTCAAACCTCGAAATCGAAACCTTCATTGGCGAGGCGCTCGAGAGCAATCCGCTGCTAGAGATCGACGCAGCCGGGCCGGAACTGCCGGTTGCTGAAGAGACCCCCGATGTCCGGCGCACAACCCTGGAAACCTCCCCGGTCGATCAGCTCGTTTCGGAGGGGCGGGCGGCGGATGATCGTCCGCTCGACATTGACCAGACCGCACTCGACCGTGACCGCGATACCGGCGATGGCGAATGGGGCGCCGAAATCCGCATTGGTCCGGCCGGTGACGATGGCCCTGACATCGACGAACGGGGCGAAGGCGCAAAGGATCTTGCTACCCACCTGCACGACCAGATCGGCGCCCAAGCGCGCGACCCCCGCCTGACCTTCATTGCCCGGTACCTGATCGACCAACTGGATGAGGCCGGTTACCTGCTCGTCACCCTGCGCGAGGTGGCGGGGGAGCTGGGCGTTGCCCTGGCCGAGGCAGAGGCGGCATTGGCCCTGCTCCAGTCGCTCGATCCGACCGGGGTTGGCGCGCGCTCACTGGGTGAGTGCCTCGCGCTCCAGGCGATCGAGGCCGATCGTCACGATCCCTGCATGGCGCGGCTGCTGGAAAACCTTGATCTGCTGGCGCGCGGCGAACTGCCCCGGCTGAAGCGGATGTGCGGGGTGGATGACGAGGACTTCGCCGAAATGCTGGCGGAGCTGCGCAGCTATGATCCCAAGCCCGGGCTGCGATTCAACACCGGCGGCGGCGATCCGGTGGTGCCGGATATCCTGCTCGCGCCGCGCAGCGACGGTGGCTGGGACATCAGCCTGAACCAGGCGACCCTGCCGCGGCTGATAGTCAACCGCAGCTATTATGTTGAGATGCGCGGTGCCTGCGCCGACAAGGGTTCACGCGCCTGGCTGTCTGACAAGCTGGCCGATGCCAACTGGTTGATCAAGGCGCTCGACCAGCGGCAGAAAACGATCCTGAAAGTGGCGAGTGAGATCGTGACCCAGCAGGACGGCTTCTTTCGTCACGGCGTCTCGCACCTCAGGCCGCTGACCTTGCGGACCGTGGCCGATGCGATTGGCATGCACGAATCCACCATCAGCCGCGTCACCTCGAACAAGTATCTCCATTGCCCGCGCGGGACCTTCGAGCTGAAGTATTTCTTCACCTCGGGCGTTGGATCGACCGATGGAGAAGGCGGGGCTTCCGCCGAGGCGGTCAAGGCGGCGATCAAGGCGCTGATCGATGCCGAAGATCCCAAGGCGATCCTTTCGGACGATACGCTGGTTGACCTGCTCAAGGCCAAGGGCTTCGATCTTGCCCGGCGCACTGTCGCCAAGTACCGCGAGGCCATCGGGCTGGGTTCATCGGTGCAGCGGCGGCGTCAAAAGGCGCTGGCGGGAATCCGCTGAGCAGCTAGTCTGTCGCGATCTGACAGGGAGAGACTCCACATGAAACTGCACTTGCTGGCCGCCGTTGCGCTGGCCACCGTTCTGGCTGCGCCCGCGCTGGCCGATCAGGTTGAATACCGCGCGCTGATCCAGGAACGCGATGTCGGCTATCTCAAGCTGGACCGGCAGGGGCAGAAGGTCGCGGTTGATTACAACATCAAGCAGAACGGCCGCGGCCCGACGATCACCGAAGCCGTCACGCTGGACAAGGATGGCGCACCGCTGGCCTGGACGATCACCGGGCGGACAACCTTTGGCAATGCGGTCAACGAAAGCTTCAAGCGCAGCGCCGCCGGTGCCGAATGGCGCGATTTGGCCGGGCCCGGCCGGATCAAGGGCAAGGACGCGCCGCGTTTTTACGCCACGCAGAACGGCTCGCCCTTGGATGTCGCGATGCTGGCCAAGGCGCTGCTGGCCGATGCCGATCGCAGCATGGCGGTGGCACCGGGCGGCACGGCCCGACTGACCGAACGCGATCGGCGCAGTTTTGATGGGCCGGACGGCAAGCTGGATGTCGTGACCTACGAGCTTTCGGGCCTGTCGCTGAACCCCACCTATATCACGCTTGATGCCAAGGGTGATCTCTTCGCCGTGGCCAGCGCCGGCTCCATCCTGGCGCGCAAGGGGTATGAACGGGTAGCCGACAAGCCACTGCGCGACCTTGCCGAACAGCTTGCTTCGAGCCGCTTTGCCCAGCTGCAGAGCGAGAGCGCCAAGACGTTCTCCGGGCCGGTACGCATCCGCAATGTGCGGGTGTTCGATCCCAAGGCCAAGGCGCTCTCCGCGCTGAGCGACGTGGTGATGTCTGGCAGCCGGATCTCAGAGGTTGTTCCCGCCGGCAGCATTGCCACGCCGGGTGAAACCTCCGTCGATGGCGAAGGCGGCACGCTCGTCCCCGGCATGTTCGAAATGCATGGCCACATGGGCCAGGAAGATGCGCTGATGAACGTGCTGGCCGGGATCACCTCGGTCCGCGACATGGGCAACCGGAATGAGGTGCTCGACGTGCTGATTGACCGGATCGGCAAGGGCGAAGTCGCTGGCCCGCGGATCACCCGCTCGGGCTTTATCGAGGGCAAGAGCCCGTTCAGCTCGGCCACCGGCAAGCTGGTGGCGAGCGAGGCCGAGGCGATCGACGCAGTCCGCTGGTATGCCGCGCGTGGCTATAACCAGGCCAAGCTCTACAATTCGATGGACCCCAAATGGGCTCCGAACGTGGTGGCCGAGGCGCACCGGCTGGGCCTGCGCGTGGCGGGCCACGTTCCCGCCTTCTCCAGTGCGGACGAGATGATCGCTGCCGGGTTTGACGAGATAACCCACGTCAACCAGCTGATGCTGGGCTGGGTGCTCAACCCGGGTGAGGATACCCGCACGCTGTTCCGCTTCACCGCCCAGGCCCGCTTCCCCGCGCTTGATCTCAAGTCGGACAGGGTGACCAAGACGCTGGATTCGATGGTAGCCAAGCACGTGGCGCACGAGCCGACCATCGCGATCCACGAACTGGGTCTGACCGCGCTGGACGGCGTGCCGAACCCGGGCGCGATCGACTATATCGATCACATGCCCCCGGCCGAGCAGCGCCAGCTGAAGCAGGCCCTGTTCGGGGCCGATACGCCCAAGCAGCGGGCCGACTACATCGCGGCCTTCGCCAAGATCAAGGAAACCCTGGCCGCAATGCATCGTCGCGGGATCCTGTTGATCCCTGGCACCGATCTGGGCGGCGGGTTCACTTATCACCGCGAACTGGAACTGTTCGGCCAGCTGGGGATGACCCCGGCCGACGTGCTCAGCCGGGCGACGCTGGAGATGGCGCAGTACTTGCACCAGGACCAGGCGCTCGGCAGCATCGAGCGCGGCAAGCTGGCCGACTTCTTCCTGGTGCCGGGCGATCCGACCAAGGACCTGAAGGCGATCAAGACCATCCGCATGGTCTCGCGCGGGGGCACGGTTTACTTCCCGGACGAGGTCTATGCCAAGCTGGGGATCAAGCCGTTCAGCACGCCGGTAAAGGTTACTGCGCCGCAGAACTAGGCGGCTTTCAACGCGGTTACGCAGGGGCGGCATCCATCGGGATGTCGCCCCTTTTGCGTTGAAGCGCCCCGGCATTTCCGCGGTGGCTGACGAAGCGGTTTGGCAGCAGATGGCTGTGAAACGTTGCTGAAAGGGACTGGAACTTCGCCCCAGCCCGTTGCAGCATAAGGGCAAGGGTCGAGAGCGCAGGGGGCAAGAATGGACGGGTGGATCTGGATCGGAGCTTTGGCGCTCTATGTGCTGTTTCGGCTGTGGTACGACAATTGGCGCGGTCCGCTGACCAAAGAAGAAATTGATACCTTCTTTGCCGAGGTCCACGGCAAGTACGGCGGCGGCAATGATCCGGCGGTGCTGCGGTCGTTCCTTGAGGCGGACGATGGCCAGGAATTCGTCATGCTCAACCTGGTCAAGATCGAGCCGGGCATGGTGGTCGATCCGCAGTCGGGCAAGGAACTGTCCGGCCGCGAGGCGATGCGTCGCTATTCCGATCCCTTTGTCCGCGCGCTGATCGCGCAAGGCGGCCATCCCGGCATGGTCGGTCGCAAGGTCGGCCCCTATATCGATGCCTGGTCCGTTGAAGGCGATCCGGGCTGGTCGATCTTCGGGCTGATGCGGTATCGCAGCCGGCGCGATTTGCTGAAGCTAGCGGCAGATCCCCGCTTTGCTGACATCCATCCTTACAAGCTGCTGGGCATCCCGGTGACCTTCAGCTTCCCGACCCAGCGCGAATTGTCGGTCTACATGGGGCCGCGCGGATGGGTGGCGCTGGTGCTGGCGCTGATCGCGGCGCTCCTCCAATTGGCTCTAATCTAGGGCAGGGTGCGCGGATTCTTGACCGATCAGGCTTCGAGTTCGATATCCCAGTAAAGCCAGTCCCGCCAGGTTTCGTGAAGGTAATTGGGCGGAAAAGCGCGGCCGCGCTCCTGCAAATGCCAGGAAGTTGGCCGGATCGGCTCGATCAGCAATGGCATGCCGGCCTGCTTCGGTGTGCGTCCGCCCTTGCGCAGGTTGCACGGCGCGCAGGCCGTGGCGACGTTTTCCCAGCTGGTCCGTCCACCCAGCCGCCGCGGGACAACATGATCGAAGGTCAGGTTGTGCGGGCTGCCGCAATACTGGCAGGTAAAGCGATCGCGCAGGAACAGGTTGAAGCGCGTAAAAGCGGGAAACTCACTGGGCTTCACATATTGCCGCAAGGCAATCACCGACGGGATGGGCATGGTCCAGTTCGGAGAATGGACTTCGCGCGCATAGCTGTCGACAATATCCACCCGCCCCAGAAAGACCGCCTTGATCGCGGTTTGCCAGGGCCACAGGCTTAGCGGGTAATAGGACAGCGGGGTGTAATCGGCGTTCAGCACAAGGGCGGGGCAATCGGACAGATTGCGGGAGGGATCCTCCGACGCGCTGCGGAACCGGGCCGCGCGCTCAATCAGCTCCGCCTTGAGCATGGCCTCCGGTAACAATCGGGCATGACGGTTTGGCTACAACCCATAGGTGAAACAGAACATGGGGGGCTTTGCCGCGTCAAGCCTTGCCTTGGCCGACAATCCACAGGCAAGAG
>JBEEIN010000124.1:0-2977 GCA_041169825.1 Pseudomonadota bacterium | reverse complement strand
TGCTTTTGCGGCGATCAGCTCAGTTCCGGCCGCGATTCTGGGAATGGGCGATAAGTTCGGCAGCCTCAAGCCCGGCCTCGCCGGGGACGTGGTGATCTGGGACGGCGATCCGCTGGAAAATAGTTCGGGCGTGGTCCGGGTGATGATCGACGGAATTGAACAGTCGGTAGTGAACCACCTGACCAAGCTGCGCGATCGCTACAAGGTACCGACCGAGGGCGCGCTGCCCAAGGCCTATGAGTGGTAGGGAACAACTGCCACGCTGACTGAACGAGGGGGAGAGTGATGGAGCAAGGACTTGCCAATCTGGTCGCCGCGGCGGTGGCCTTTGTCGGAACGCACTTCGCACTCTCCCACCCGTTGCGGGCGCCGGTCGTCAAAGCGATCGGGCCGATCGGTTTCCAGATTGTCTATTCGCTGGTCGCCTTTGCCACATTCGGCTGGATGGTTTTGGCCTATCGGGCAATTGGCCCGCAAATAGGTCTTTGGGATGGGACTCAAGCTGGCCTCTGGTTGCTCTCCAGCCTGTTGACGCTGGTCGCGGCGGTGCTGTTCGTCGGCAGCTTGCTGGGCAATCCAGCCCTGCCGGATCCACGCGCAGTCAGTTTGGCGGATAAGTCGGTCCACGGCGTGTTCCATGTCACCCGGCATCCGATGATGTGGGGCTTCGCACTCTGGGCGCTGGCCCATGGGCTGATCAGCCCCACTCCGCGCAGCCTGGTCCTGACCGGAACGCTCGGGTTCCTCGCCCTGGTCGGCTCACACCTGCAGGATCGCAAGAAGCAGACGCTGATGGGCGCGGCCTGGGCCGGGTGGCAAGCGAAGACGAGCTATTGGCCAAAGCTGGGGGGATTGACCAAGGCCGGGGTCGTGCCTTGGGCTGGCGGCGTCACCCTGTGGCTGGTCGCAACCTACCTGCACATCCCGGGCAATGGCATGGCTGCCGGAATCTGGCGCTGGATGGGCTGAGCCGCGGCGCGGGTCGCTAAGCCCGCGCTTCCGCCACGCCCGCGCTGTTGTGACGCAGCGCCTTCAGCACCGTATCGACGATATGCGGCGCATTGAGCCCGGCTTCGTCATACTGCTTGTCCGGCGCGTCGTGGTCCTGGAAGACATCGGGCAGGCGCAGGGTGCGGATCTTCAACCCAGCGTCGGTCAGACCTTCGTCACTGGCCATGGTCAGGACATGGGCACCCAGCCCGCCAATCGCGCCTTCCTCGATCGTAACAACCACTTCGTGACTGGCCATCAGGCGGCGGATCAGCTCGGTATCGAGCGGCTTAGCGAAACGCAGGTCTGCTACTGTCGTGGACAGGCCCTTGGCCTCTAGTGCATCGGCCGCCTTCAGCGCTTCGGCGAGGCGGGTGCCGAGTGACAGCAGCGCCACCTTGGTGCCTTCGCGTACCACCCGGCCCTTGCCGATCTCCAGCTGTTGCGGAACTTCTGGCAAGGCTATGCCGATGCCGTTGCCGCGCGGATAGCGGAAGGCGATCGGGCCGCTGTCATGGAGCGCCGCGGTATAGGTCATGTGGACCAGCTCCGCCTCGTCAGCCGCGGCCATCACCACCATGTTGGGCAGGGTGGCAAGATAGGTGATGTCGAACGAACCGGCATGGGTCGCGCCGTCCGCGCCGACCAGTCCGGCGCGGTCAATGGCGAAGCGAACCGGCAGGTTCTGGATCGCGACGTCGTGGACCACCTGGTCGAAGGCGCGCTGCAGGAAGGTGGAATAAATCGCGGCAAAGGGCCGCATACCCTGCGCAGCGAGGCCGGCGGCAAAGGTTACCGCGTGTTGTTCGGCAATGCCCACATCAAAGCTGCGGTCCGGGTGGGCCTTGGCGAACTTGTCGACACCGGTGCCGCTGGGCATGGCCGCGGTGATCGCGCAGATCTTGGGGTCACTCTCGGCCAATTTGGCCAGCGTTTCACCAAAGACGTTCTGGTAGGCGGGGGCCTTGGCCGGAGCCTTGACCTGTTCGCCGGTGATCACATCGAACTTCTGGACGCCGTGGTACTTGTCGGCGCTGGCCTCGGCGGGCGCATAGCCCTTGCCCTTTTGCGTCACGACATGGATCAGGCACGGGCCCTCGGCGGCATCGCGGACATTCTCCAGCACCGGGATCAGATGGTCGAGGTTATGCCCGTCAACCGGGCCGACGTAGTAAAAGCCCAGCTCTTCAAACAGCGTCCCGCCCATGGCCATGCCGCGGGCGAACTCGTCGGTCTTCTTGGCGGCGCGGTGCAGCGGCTCAGGCAGCTTGCGCGAGATCTTCCGCGCCACTTCGCGCAGTTCCAGGAATGGGCGCGAAGAGACGATCTTGGCCAGATAGGCTGACAGCCCGCCCACCGGCGGCGCGATCGACATGTCGTTGTCATTGAGGATCACCACCAGCCGGTTGCCGGCATCGGTGGCGTTGTTCATCGCCTCATAGGCCATGCCCGCGCTCATCGCGCCGTCACCAATCACGGCGATGCCCTTGCCGGGCTGGCCCTGCAACTTGTTGGCAATGGCAAAGCCCAGCGCGGCCGAGATCGAAGTGGAGGAATGCGCCGTGCCGAACGGATCGTATTCGCTCTCGCTGCGCTTGGTGAAGCCGGACAGGCCGCCGCCAGTGCGCAGGGTGCGGATCCGGTCACGCCGCCCGGTCAGGATCTTGTGCGGATAGGCCTGGTGGCCCACGTCCCAGATCAGCTTGTCGTCGGGCGTGTTGAACACATAATGGATCGCGACGGTCAGCTCGACCACGCCCAGGCCCGAGCCAAGGTGGCCGCCAGTGGTGCCGACGGCGCTGATCATTTCGGCGCGCAGCTCGTCGGCCAGCTGACGCAGCTGTTCGGGCGCAAGCCGGCGCAGATCAGCCGGGACATTGACGGTATCGAGCAACGGAGTTGCGGGATTCTCACTCATCCTCCAGCCCTTACACGCTTGAAATAGTGGTGTCGATTGAGACTATCGGGCAGGGTCGATGCAGATTCT
>JBEEIN010000123.1:0-7461 GCA_041169825.1 Pseudomonadota bacterium | reverse complement strand
CGAGCCGCACCTTGATCGGTGACGACGAGCATGGCTGGTCCGATACCGCGGTCTTCAACTTCGAAGGTGGCTGCTATGCGAAGATGATCCGCCTTTCCCCTGAGGCAGAGCCGGAAATCTTTGCCACCACCAAGCGGTTCGGCACGGTTCTGGAAAACGTGGTGATCGACCGTGAGACCCGCGAGCTCGATTTTGACGATAACTCGCTGGCAGAAAACAGCCGCGGTTCCTATCCGATCGATTTCATTCCGAACGCTTCGGAAGACAACCTTGGGCCGGTTCCGGCCAACCTCATCTTCCTGACCGCCGATGCCTACGGCGTGCTCCCGCCGATCGCGCGGCTCACGCCGGATCAGGCGATGTATCACTTCCTTTCGGGCTACACCGCCCGCGTCGCCGGTACGGAAATCGGCGTGACCGAGCCGGAGGCGACCTTCAGCACCTGCTTCGGCGCGCCGTTCATGCCGCGGCACCCGTCGATCTATGGCAATCTGCTGAAGGAGCGGATCGCCAAGGGCGGGGTGAAGTGCTGGCTGGTCAACACCGGCTGGTCCGGTGGCAAGGCAACGATGCCCGGAATCAGCCGCATGCCGATCAAGGCCACCCGGGCCCTGCTGAATGCCGCGTTGGACGGCAGCCTCAACAATGCCGAGTTCAAGAAGGACGCGAACTTCGGCTTTGAAGTACCGGTGGCCGTGCCGGGTGTCGACAGCAAGCTGCTCGATCCCCGCGGCGCCTGGGCCGATGGCGCCGAATATGATCGGACTGCGCAAGATCTGGTTCGCAAGTTCATCGACAATTTCGCGCAATTTGCTGACCATGTCGATGAAAGCGTTCGCCAAGCGGCCCCTACCGCCGCCTGATCTGGCCCGGAACCTCCGGGCCTCTTGAAGAGACCCGGAGTTCCCGATGCCTGACTACCCGATCCGACTGTTTGTCGATGCCGAGGACGTGCGTCGAATCGGCAACGGCCTTCTTGACTGTACCCTGCCGCGCGCTGACTGGACGCATGAGGCGCACCTTGCCGCCTGCCTGTGGTTGCTGACCGAGCGGCCCGATATTCTGCCGGAACGTGACCTCCCTGTGCTCATTCGCCGCTACAATGAAAGCGTCGGCGGGGTGAACGATGACACCCAGGGCTACCATGAGACCCTGACGCAGCTTTACATCTCCGGGGTGCGTCGGTTTCTGGCTGAAACCGGTGCCGGGGGGCTGGTTGAACGGGTCAACGCACTCTTGGCGAGTGCAGCGGGCGGGCGCGATTGGCCGCTGCGATTCTACAGCCGAGAAGTGCTGTTCTCAGCTGCGGCGCGGCGCGGCTGGGTCGCGCCCGATCTCGCTCCGCTCTAACCCTGCTTCGTGGCAATGTACCGGTCGACATTTTGGGCCAGGACATCGAGCGGAACATTACCGCCGCCAACCACGGCATCGTTGTAGTCGCGCAGATCGTACTTCGTGCCCAAGGCCACCTTGGCTCGCTCCCGCTGGTTCAGAATTTCGCTGTGGCCAATCTTGTAGCCACAGGCCTGGCCAGGCCACGAACAATAGCGGTCCACCTCGCTTGATACTTCGGCGCGGCCGGAGCCATTGGTGTTCGCGAACCAGTCAATCGCCTGCTCACGAGTCCAGCGCTTGGCATGGAGGCCGGTGTCGACCACCAGACGGCAGGCGCGGAACGCGATCGACTGGAGATAGCCCAGCTGCCCGACCGGATCGCCGTCATAGGCGCCCAGCTCATCACCCAGCGTTTCAGCGTACAGTGCCCAGCCTTCGGAATAGGCATTGAAAGCCAGCAGGGTCCGGATCAGCGGCAGGCGATTGGCATATTCACCCTGCCAGACGTGACCGAAAATCCCTTCGTGAAAGGCCAGGGTTGGCAAGCTGTAGCGGCTGTGCAGCTCGGTCGTGCTGAGGTTGATCCAGATCTTCCCGGGGATCGATCCGTCGATCGACCCAGCGCCACCATAGGCGCCAGGCGCGCCGGCTTCCTCGGCCGGGGGCAGGCGGCGAATCTCCAGGTTGCCCTTGACCGGGTGACCGAATGCGCGGGGCGCCTGCGCGCGCATGTAATCGACCTTGGATCGCATCAGCGCCACAATCTCGGCGCGGCCCTTGTCGTCGTTGGAAAACTGGAAGCGCGGGTCCTTGCCCAGCGCGGTCATGCGTTCACCCACCGTACCGTTGGTATAGCCAAGCGACCGAAGGATCGGATCCATCCGGCCATGCAGCATGGCAAGTTGCTCAAGTCCGATCTGGTGAACTTCGTCGGGCGAGCGGCTGGTCGTGGTGCTGGCGGATAGGCCCCAGGCATACCATTCGTCACCGCGCGGGCGGGCCCACATCCCGGCATCACTGGTGGCAATGCCGCGTTGAAGCTTCAGTTCCGCAAGCTGGCGCTCCAACGCTGCGGCGATTGGTCCGGTGGAAAGGGCCTTGGCGCGTGCCTCCCAATCTCCCGGAATAGTCGTCGTGCGGCGCACCAGCGACCGGGTCAGATCGCCACCGTCGCGCAGGCCAGCCAACTGGGCGGTCATTTGCCGGATCGCCTTGTCGAGCAGGAAGGACGGCGGCACCACACCCATGGCGCGGGCCGACTGAATTCGGCTCAGTTCGCCATCCAGCAGCGCCGGGAAAGCGCCAAGCCGGGCAAGGTAGGCCTCAGCATCGCTGGAATTGCGCACCGGGTGGTCACTATCAAGGAACCGCGGCACGTCGAGGTAGCCGCCGACATTCTGAATCACGACATAGGGCGTATTGCGCCAGCCACCGACGGCGACATCGCCATAGGGCAGGGCGAAGCCCTTCAGCGAGGCGCGGAAGGCGCTGCGCACCACGGCCAGGCTGGTTCGCGTGTCGGGATCGAGCGCTTCGGCATTGATGGCTTCGGCCTTGGCGAGGCCGCGGCGGAGCAGATCCGCCATGGCCTGCTGGCCGGCAGCGGATCGATCCCCCAGCTTACCCCGCAAAGCAGCGTGATCGCCGGTGTCGATCCCCAGCGAAGTTGCGGATTCCGGATTTTGTTCAATCAGTTGCCAGGCCAGCGAATCAAGCAGTGCGGCGGGGCCGCCCGGCGCAGCGGGGGCTGCGGCAATGCGATTTGCACACCCGGGCAGGATGGTGGCAGCGGTGGAGGCACCCAGCAGGCCAAGGGTGTGGCGGCGCGAGAACGAGGTGTTTTGCATGCCGCCATCGTGCTTTGCGGCAATGGCCCTGTCAAACCTTCTTGCAGTCGCCTCTTGGCTTGACGCATCCATCAGGATCGCCGACCAACTCAGGCCATGATCACAACCGTACTATCGCTGTTGACCCTGGCTGTCCTGCTGATGCTGGCGGGTGCCATGCTCCAATGGCGCCGGGGAGAGCGCCGGAAAGCGGTGTTGCTCATAATCCTGGCCTTGGTCGCCGGGATCAACGTGGCGATCTGGACGGTGCCTTACGATGGCGGTGAAGCGCCGGTGGTGCGGGCAAGCGACAGGCCTGCCTGACCCTCAACGGATCGGACAGTCCGGCGCAAGGCGCATGTCGAGGTAATTGTCCACCGCACGCATCATGTCGTCGAGCTCGTTCTCGAAGAAATGGTTGGCCCGCGGCACTTCATCATGATGGATCGTGATGTGCTTTTGCGTGCGCAGCTTATCGACCAGCTTCTGCACGGCGCCGGGCGTAACCACCGTGTCCTGCGCGCCCTGGATGATGATGCCCGAGGCGGGGCAGGGGGCCAGGAAGCTGAAGTCATACATGTTGGCCGGCGGCGCGACCGAGATGAAGCCGCGGATTTCCGGGCGGCGCATCAGCAGCTGCATGCCGATCAGCGCGCCAAAGCTGTAACCCGCGATCCAGGTGGTGCTGGCTTCGGGATGGATCGACTGGACCCAGTCGAGCGCCGCGGCGGCATCGCTCAGCTCGCCAATGCCGTTGTCAAAGCTGCCCTGGCTGCGGCCAACGCCGCGGAAGTTGAAGCGCAGGGTGGCGAAACCGCGGGCCTGGAACGTCTTGTACATCGCCATGGTGATGCGATCGTTCATTGTCCCGCCAGCCTGGGGATGGGGGTGCAGTATCATCGCCACGGGCGCACGCGGACGGGTAGCGGGCTGGAAGCGCCCTTCAAGGCGGCCTTCGGGACCGGGGAAGATGACTGACGGCATGGACCAGGTACCTGCTTCTTGGCGGCTCCACCCGTGGTCGCCGGAGAAAACGGCGGACCGGACCAGATGGGGCTATGATCGGGAGAGAGGCGCTATATAGAAACGGACCTTCGAAAAGCAACTTTTCCGAATGATGACTGGCAAAACCATCTATCTTGACCATCAGGCTACGACGCCGCTTGCTCCCGAAGCGCTCGAAGCGATGCTGCCATGGCTCTCGGGGCCTGAGAGCATGGGCTTTGCCAATCCGCATTCGATGCACCGGGCGGGCCGGGCGGCGGCCGCTGCGGTTGAACTGGCGCGCGAGCAGGTGGCAGGCCTGTTACCCAAGGGCGGACGGGTAATCCTCACCAGCGGTGCGACCGAAGCCTTGAACCAGGCCTTGCGATCAGTTCCGCGCGGCCCGATCGCCTATTCGGCGATTGAGCATTCGGCCGTGGTCAATGCGGCGATTGCCAGCGGCGAAATGGTGCATGAACTACCGGTCGGTGCAGATGGCCTGGTCGATCCAGAGGTGCCGTTGCCCGAAGGCGTGGGCCTAGTCGCCGTGATGCAGGTTAACAATGAGATCGGGACGGTCCAGCCGGTCGACCGTCTGGCTGAGCGTGCGCAGGAAGCGGGGGCACTGTTCCTCTGCGATGCGGTGCAGGGGGCGGGCAAGCTTGCGCCGCCCAAGGGGGCCGATCTGATCGCCATCACCGCGCACAAGCTTTACGGACCCAAAGGGATTGGCGCGCTGTGGGTGCGCGATGGGGTGAAGATTGGTCCGTTGATTGCGGGCGGCGGGCAGGAAAGCGGACTACGGTCCGGCACCCTTAGCCCGGCGCTCTGTGCTGGATTTGGTGCAGCTGCTGCCCTGGCCAAGACCCGAATGGACGCCGATTTTCAGCACCTGTCCGGACTTGCCGCGCTCGCTCGCTCAATCCTGTCGCGGTGGTCCGTCAATGGCAGTGAAACGGCGCGTTGGCCGGGCAATCTTAACCTGCGGCTTGAAGGACTGAATTTTCCGCGCCTGCTTAGCGATTGCCGTGATCTGGCCTTCTCGGCCGGTTCCGCTTGTGGCAGCGGTACAGGTGCGCCAAGCCGGGTGCTGTCGGCCATCGGGCTGGAGCCGGCCCAGGCCCGCAATTCGATCCGCCTGGGGTTTGGTCGCTATACCACGCACGAGGAGGTTGAGGCCGCGTGCCGTGCGCTTGAAGCTGCCGCCCAGGCGCAGGGAGTTTGAGCATGCCCAAGGTTCAATTTATTACTGCCAAAGGCGACCGCGTAACGGCTGCGGCGGCCGACGGGGACTGCTTGCTCGAAGTGGCCCAGAACGCCGACATGCCGCTCGAGGGCACCTGCGAGGGCCAGATGGCCTGCTCCACCTGCCACGTGATCATCGGCAAGGACTGGTTTGAAAGGCTGCCGCCCGCCAGCGAGGATGAGGAAGACATGCTCGATCTCGCCGCCGGGGTTACCCGGACCAGCCGACTGGCCTGCCAGATCACGCTGACTGATGCGCTGGACGGTCTTGAAGTGCGGATTCCGGGGGAAAGCCGCAATATGCAATGCCGCTGACCCTTGGCGGCCGATTTGCGCCCCTGCTAGGGCGCTGGTGCAATGACGACCGATACGACCGAACCCGATCCGTTTGATGCCATCGTCGATGCGCCGTTCGATGCGGCGTTGAGCGAGCGGTACCTTGTCTATGCGCTCTCGACGATTACCGCGCGTTCGCTGCCCGATCTGCGCGACGGTTTGAAGCCGGTCCACCGCCGCCTGCTGTGGGCGATGCGGCAGCTGAAGCTCAACCCGAACGATGCCTTCAAGAAGTCGGCCCGCGTGGTCGGCGATGTCATCGGTAAGTATCACCCGCATGGCGATCAATCGGTTTATGATGCGATGGTCCGCCTGGCGCAGGATTTCTCGCTGCGTTACCCGCTGGTCGACGGGCAGGGGAACTTTGGCAACATCGATGGCGATAACGCCGCCGCCTATCGTTACACCGAAGCCCGCCTGACCAAGACCGCGATCCAGCTGATGGCCGGGTTGGACGAGGGTACGGTCAACTTCATCCCGACCTACAACGGCGAAGAGGAAGAGCCGGAAGTCTTCCCCGGGCTGTTCCCGAACCTGCTGGCCAATGGGTCCAGCGGCATTGCCGTGGGCATGGCGACCAATATTCCCAGCCATAACGTTGCCGAAATCATCGATGCCTCGCTGCTGCTTATCGACAATCCCCATGCTGAGCATGCTCAGCTGATGGATGTGTTCCAGGGCCCCGATTTCCCGACCGGCGGGATCGTTGCCGAAAGCCGCGAGGTTATCTCGCGCGCTTATGAGAGCGGCCGGGGTGCGCTGCGAGTGCGCGGGCGGTTCTCAACCGGGCGCAATGCCGATGGATCATGGGAAGAAACCGGAGTCGAAAAGCTGGGCGGCGGGGCCTGGCAACTGGTCGTCACCGAAATCCCCTACATGCTCCAGAAGGGCAAGCTGATCGAGCAGGTCGCCCAGCTGATCGCCGATAAAAAGCTGCCGATCCTGGAAGACGTCCGTGATGAATCGGATGAGCAGATCCGGCTGGTCTTCGTGCCCAAGAGCCGCAACGTTGACCCCGAACTGCTTAAGGAATCGCTGTTCAAGCTGACCGATCTGGAAACCCGGTTTGGCCTAAACCTGAACGTTCTGGACGCCAGCCGCACGCCGGGCGTGCTCAGCCTGAAGCTGGTGCTGCAGGAATGGGTCAAGAGCCAGATCGATATCCTGGTCCGCCGCAGCCAGCACCGTCTGGCCAAGATCGCCGATCGGCTGGAGCTGCTTGACGGCTATATCATCGCCTATCTCAATCTTGACCGGATCATCGAGATCATCCGGACCGAGGATGAGCCCAAGCCGGTGATGATCGCCGAATTCAAGCTGACTGACCGACAGGCTGAAGCGATCCTCAACATGCGTCTGCGCAGTCTGCGCAAGCTTGAGGAAATGGAACTGCGGCGCGAGCGGGACGACCTGCTGGCCGAAAAGGATGAGCTGGAAAAGCTGCTCGAAAGCCCGGCCCGCCAGCGTACCCGGCTGAAGCGCGATTTGGGCAACCTGCGCAAGGATTATGCCGAGGACACGGCACTTGGCCGCCGCCGCACGACCATTGCCGAAGCCGCGCCGACGGTTGAATTCAGCATGGATGCCATGATTGAAAAGGCGCCGGTCACGGTAATCCTGTCGGCCAAGGGCTGGATCCGCGGCGCCAGCGGACACGAGGCGCTCGATAAGGAATTCAAGTTCAAGGAAGGCGATGGCCCGGCCTTTGCGATCCACGCCCAGACCACCGACAAGC
>JBEEIN010000122.1:0-3893 GCA_041169825.1 Pseudomonadota bacterium | reverse complement strand
AGATCGAAGCTGACAACGCTGCGCGTCGCAGCGAAGCGCAGGGTCATGCCGGCAACGTCGAAGGCAAGTCGGTCATCCTGATCCGCGCCTCGTCGAACTCGGGCCAGCTCTATGGTTCGGTCTCGGTGCGTGACATCGTCGATGCGCTGAACGCCGATGGCGCCAACGTGTCGAAGTCGATGATCGTGCTGGAACGCCCGATCAAGACGATCGGCGTGTTCGACGTCAAGGTTGCGCTGCACCCGGAAGTCGCCGTGATGGTCAAGGTCAACGTCGCGCGTTCGCCCGACGAAGCTGACCAGCAGGCCAAGGGCGTCGACGTGATCGCCGCCATGTTCGAAGACGAAGCCGCTGCTGCCGCCGCGACCGACTTCGAAGCCGGCAATGGCGAAGAGCCGGAAGCCGAGGCTGAAGCCCCGGCTGCTACCGAAGCTGCTGCTGACGAAGGCGAAGAAGCCTAAGGCTTTCCCGCTTTCGCAAACCGATGAAGGGGGTGCTTCGGCGCCCCCTTTTTCGTTGTGCAACAGGTTTCATTGGCAACGTAATTGAAATTTCATCGCGTTCTGTCTAAAGGCTCGCGATGCTAAACCTAGAAAAGACCATCGCGGAATTGGTCCGCGTTTACGACGAAGCCGTCGCCACCCTCCGTTCCGACATCGCCCAATTCGCTGCGGACGGAACCCTTCCCCCCGCCGAACGCCGCACTTCGCGCGCGTGGTGCTATCCCGAATTGCGGATCACCTATGGCGGGATTGAAACTCGACCGGACCTGGCTCGCGCGTTTGGCCGCCTGGCCCAGCCCGGCACCTTTGTGACCACTGTCACCCGCCCGGCCCTGTTTGCCGATTACCTGGCCGAGCAGCTGACCCTGCTGGGCGACGATTACGATATCGATGTCACGGTCGGTCGATCGACCCAGGAGATTCCGTTCCCTTACGTCATTGATGCCAGCTCGGGCCTGGGTGGGCTGAACCCGCCTGATCTGGCGCGGCATTTCCCGTCGACCGAACTGGCCATGATCGGCGATGAACTGGCTGACGGGATCGAGCTGAGCGATCCCGATGGCAACCTGCCCCTGGCGCTGTTCGACGGCCTGCGGACCGACTTCAGCCTGGCGCGACTGGCCCACTATACCGGGACGCCGATCGAGGATTTCCAGCGGTTTATCCTGTTCACCAACTATCACCGCTATGTCGACGAATTCGTCGATTGGGCGGGCACTCAGATCGGGCAGAACGATTACGTTCGCCTGTCTGGTGCCGGTGGTTTGCTGGTTGAGCAGGCCGCCGAACATGCCCGTGAACGGCTCTCCGACACGGCTTGGCGGCGACATCAGATGCCGGCCTATCACCTGGTTCGCGAAGACAAGATGGGGATCACGCTCGTCAATATCGGGGTCGGTCCGTCCAACGCCAAGACGATCTGTGACCATCTTGCGGTGCTCCGCCCGGAAGCCTGGCTGATGATCGGGCACTGCGGTGGTCTACGCGATACGCAGCGGATCGGTGACTATGTGCTGGCCCACGCCTATCTGCGCGATGATCACGTGCTGGATTGCGTTTTGCCGCCCGAAATCCCGATCCCGGCAATTGCCGAAGTCCAGATCGCGCTGGCCCAGGCGGCCGAGCAGGTTAGCGGCGATACCGGCGCGAACCTGAAAAAGCGGATGCGCACCGGCACGGTCGCCACGACCGACGATCGCAACTGGGAACTGCGCTATACCCAGTCAGCCCGCCGCCTGAGCCAGAGCCGGGCAATTGGCATCGACATGGAAAGCGCCACGATTGCAGCGCAGGGCTATCGTTTCCGCGTGCCCTATGGGACGCTGCTCTGCGTGTCGGACAAGCCGTTGCATGGCGAGATTAAGCTGCCGGGGCAGGCAAACCGCTTCTATGAGGAAGCGATTGCCGCCCACTTGCAAATCGGCACCAAAGCCTGCGATCTGCTGCGCGCCGAGGGTGATCGGCTGCATTCACGCAAGCTGCGCGCCTTCAAGGAACCACCGTTCCGGTAGATTCTGGAACCGGCCAATCAGCTAGCCGGCTTGTCAGAGCTCCAGCCATCAACGGCAACGCGCCACTGGCCGTCAGGATCCTTGTGGTAAATGTTGATGCCCTTGCCGACATCGGTCGTCACGGCACCGGTCTTGCGGTCGGTGTCGATTGACTTGTAGGTATAGCGTTCGAACGCCCAGTCACCGCTAACGGTGAAACCGTGCGAGGTCTTTTCCCACTTAGCCTGGTAAGCAGCGAAATAACCGGCAACCCACTCGCCAACCGCTGCCTTGCCGATCATTTCGGGTGCGCCCGGTGCCTGGAAGACCACATCGTCGGTCAGGACCGATTTGAGCTTTTCGGCATCGTTGCTGTTGATCGCGGCAACATAGCTGCCATGCGCAGCCGCTTCGACTGCGGCAACGTCGACAGCGTCAGCAGTGGACTTGCCACCAGAGCAGGCTGACAGCATCGCAAAGCCAAGCACGGCGACAAGTATCTTTGATTTATGCATTGTTTCTCCCCCTTAGACCCGGGGGGAGACTGTCAGGCCGGAACTGATCCCGCAATGCGTGGCATTACGGATCGCAAGAGGATCGGGTGGGGCCTGCCCGAAGACAGTCCCCACCCGCAGGCTTACCAGCCCGACTTCATCCCCTTGTTCTGCTGGTCGAGCCACTTCTTGAGCGGGGCGAAATAGGCCATCATCGCCTTGCCGCTCATCTCGCGCGTGCCGGTAAAGGCCTGCAACGCATCGGGCCAGGGCTTCGACGCGCCCATTTCGAGCATGGCGTTCAGCTTCTTGCCCACGTCCTTGTTGCCATAGAAGCTGCAGCGGTGGAGCGGGCCCTTCCAGCCGGCAGCCTTGCAAGCCGCTTCATAGAACTGGAATTGCAGGATCCGGGCGAGGAAGTAACGGGTATAGGGTACCACTGCCGGGACGTGGTACTTGGCACCGGCATCGAATGCGTCAGCTCCGCGCGGGCTGGGCGGGACGATACCCTGGTACTTCAGGCGCAGGTCGGTCCAGGCCTGCTGATAGCCTTCCGGCTTCACCTGACCCGAGAAGATCTGCCAGCGATAGCGATCGACCAGCAGGCCGAACGGCAGGAAGGCCACCTTGTCCATCGCCTGGCGCAGCAGCAGGCCAATGTCCTTGTCCGCCGAGGGTACCTTGCTGCGGTCAAGCAGACCGATTTGGACCAGGTATTCCGGCGTGATCGACAATGCGATCGCATCGCCAATCGCCTCGTGGAAGCCATCGTTGGCCCCATCGAGGTAGAACGGCGGCTGCTTGTTGTAGGCCCGCTGGTAATAGTTGTGGCCCAGCTCGTGATGGATCGTGGTGAAATCGTCACCATTCACCTTGATGCACATCTTGATGCGCAGGTCCTCGACGTTATCGATGTCCCAGGCCGAAGCATGGCAAACCACTTCGCGGTCCTGTGGCTTCACGAACTGCGAACGCTCCCAGAAGGTCTTGGGCAGCGGGGCAAAACCGAGCGAGGAGAAGAAGCCCTCGCCCGTCTTGACCATCTTGATCGGATCGTAGTTCTTTTCCTTGAGCAGTTCAGTCAGGTCATAGCCCACGTCGCCCGCACCCTTGGGCGCGACGATGTCATAAATGTTGCCCCATTCCTGGGCCCACATATTGCCCAGCAGATCGGCGCGGATCGGACCGGTCTTGGCCTGGACAGCATCGCCATACTTCGCATTGAGTTTGCCGCGGACATAGGTGTGCAGGCTATCGTAAAGCGGCTTCACTTCCTGCCACAGCTTCTCGGTCAGCGCGGCGAATTCGTCCGGATTCATGTCATAGTTCGATCGCCACTGCGCGCCGACATCGGCAAAGCCCAGGCCCTGCGCGCCTTCGTTGCCTAACGCGACAAGCTGCGCGTA
>JBEEIN010000121.1:0-2842 GCA_041169825.1 Pseudomonadota bacterium | reverse complement strand
AGACGCCGGTGCCGGAAGGCCTGACCCACGAAACGCTGCCCTTCATCGCCATTCGCGAATCGCAGGCCCCGGTGATCGCGGCGGTGAACGGCATCTGCCAGGCCGGCGGGCTTCTGGTCGCCATGATGGCCGACATTGCCGTGGTCAGCGAACGCGCCACCTTCCGCGTGCCGGAACTGCTGCGCGGCATCATCGACGCCACCTATGCCGCGGTGCTGCCGGCCCATGTCGGCATGGCCCGCGCCCGCGATCTGCTGCTGTCCGCCCGCACCATCGATGCCGCCGAGGCCCATGCCATCGGCCTGGTTTCGCGGCTTGTTGCCCATGATGCCCTGCGCGATGCGGCGCGGCAGGCGGCGCTGGAAGTGCTGCAAACCGCGCCCGAGGCGCGCGCCCATGTGAAGCGGATGCTGAACCAGCAATATGCCGCCATCGATTACGAGACGATGTTCGCCAGCCTGGCTTACGGCAGCGAAGTGCGCGAAGGCATGCGCGCCTTCATGGAAAAGCGGCCGCCCAACTGGGTGCCGCAGGGGCTTTAGGCCCCAACCCGCGTCACCCCGGGCTTGCCCCGGGGTCTCGCTCAATTTGTGCTGTGCCGGCGAAGAAAGCGGGATCCCGGGTCAAGCCCGGGATGACGGTGACAGGCGGCGATCAGGGCCGCATCAGTTCCCGCACGAAGGGGATCAGGCCCGTCTGGCGCGCGCGCTTCATGCGTTCGGCGGCCAGGATCTGCTGCACCTTGGCAAAGCAGGCGTCGATATCGTCATTGACCACGACATAGTCATAGCCGTCCCAGTGGCTGATTTCGGCCTGGGCGCGCTCCATCCGCGCGGCGATAACTTCGGTGCTGTCGGTTCCGCGGCCCGTCAGGCGGCGGCGCAGCTCATCAATGCTGGGCGGCAACAGGAAGACGCGGACCACGTCGGTTTCCAGCTTTTGATACAGCTGCTGGGTGCCCTGCCAGTCGATATCAAACAGAAAGTCATGCCCTTCGCGCAGGCCGGCCTTCACCTGGGCCTTGGGCGTGCCATAGGAATGGCCGAAGACCGTGGCCCATTCGAGGAAATGCTCTTCCTCTACCATCTTATCGAAGGTGGGCTGGTCGACGAAGATATAGTCCTTCCCGTCAACCTCACCCGGGCGCATTGGCCGGGTGGTCACGGAAACCGACAGGTTGATGGCGCCATCGCGGGCGAGCAGCATCTTGCTGATCGTGGTCTTGCCCGCACCCGAAGGCGAAGAAAGGATGAGCATCAGCCCGCGGCGCTGAAGGGTGTCACCGGTGGTGGTTGCGGCTTGGTCCATGCGCTCCATTCGCGCATGGCGGGCAGGCAATCAAGCCTTTGGGGCGGTGTTTTGCCCTGTCGCAGCGGCCTTGCCCTTGCGGGCCTTGCGCCGGTCATAGAGCTTTTTGGCCAGCAGGCCCGAGGTGACGACGATCGCGCCAGGAACCGAGCGGGTCGCGACGCGCATGGCCATGGCCCCGGCTAGACCTGCAAACAGATTACGCTTGGCCTTCTTCTCTGCCGGAGTGTCAGGAAGCACCCGGTCAATCGCAGTGTTCAGCAACCGCCCCCCTCCTTGCCGGGCCAGGCGGGCCAACAGGCGATCGGGTGAGGTCATTTCTTGCGTCCGAAATCGACCGAGACGACATTCGATCCCGGCTCGCTCTCGGTGGCGATGGGTGCATCGTTTTCGGCATCGTCGTGGGCTTCGGGTTCATCAACCTGACCGACAGCCTGGAACTGCAGCCCGAAATCGACCGAGGGATCGACGAAGGCGGTGATCGCGCTGAACGGCACGTCGAGCTTGGCCGGAATCTGATTAAAGGTCAGCCCCACGGTAAAGCCCTGCTCATCCACGCCAAGGTCCCAAAACTTGTTCTGCAGCACGATCGTCATCTCGTCCGGAAAGCGCTCCTTGAGATGCTGCGGGATTGAGACCCCGGGCGCGCCGGTCTTGAAGGTGATGTAGAAGTGATGGTCGCCCGGCAGGTTTCCGCCGCTGGCCACGATCTCGCCCAGTACGCGGCCCACCACCGCGCGCAGGGCTTCCTGCACGATTTCGTCATAGGGGATCAGGCTGTCGGGCGCATTGTCGGTCATGACTTCACAAGTGGCTATGCCCATTGCGCCGGTCAAGGGCAAACCGCTTGCACCCGCGCATTTCCGGCCTATAGGCCAGCCTCATGCGCACCGGACGGATCGCCCGCAAGACCCACGAGACCGACATCCTCGTCGAAGTGAACCTCGACGGGACCGGCTCCTATGACGTCAGCACCGGCATCGGCTTCCTTGATCACATGATCGAGCAGTTCAGCCGCCACTCGCTGATCGACATCACGTGCCACGTGAAGGGCGATCTCCACGTCGACCAGCATCACACGACCGAAGACAGCGCCATCGCAATCGGCCAGGCCATTTCCGAGGCTTTGGGCGACAAGGCCGGGATCGGCCGCTATGGCACCGCCTATAGCCCGATGGACGAGGCACTGGCCCGTGTTGCGCTCGACATTTCGGGTCGCCCCTGGCTGGTCTGGAATGCGCAGTTCACCCAGGAACGACTGGGTGAAATGGATACCGAGCTGTTTGAACACTGGTTCCAGTCGATTGCCCAGGCCGTGGGCATTACGCTGCATATCGAACTGCTTTACGGCACCAATAACCACCACATCTGCGAAGGCATCTACAAGGGCTTTGCCCGGGCGATGCGCCAAGCGGTGGAGCTCGACCCGCGCAAGGGCGGGGCGATTCCTTCGACCAAGGGCCAGCTCGGTGGCTGAGGTCCTCGCGCTGATCGACTACGGCGCGGGCAATCTTCACTCGGTGGCAAACGCGCT
>JBEEIN010000120.1:0-4785 GCA_041169825.1 Pseudomonadota bacterium | reverse complement strand
TCAAGGAAGAATGCGAAACCGACCTGTTCGGTGAGCAGGCCGTGCTCTGCGGCGGGATCACCCACCTGATCCAGGCCGGGTTCGAAACGCTGGTTGAAGCCGGTTACGCCCCGGAAATGGCCTATTTCGAGTGCCTCCACGAAACCAAGCTGATCGTCGACCTGCTCTATGAAGGCGGCATTGCCAACATGCGCTATTCGATCAGCAACACGGCCGAATATGGTGACATCACCACCGGCCCGCGGATCATCACCGCCGACACCAAGGCCGAGATGAAGCGCGTGCTGGCCGACATCCAGTCCGGTCGCTTCGTGAAGAACTTCGTGCTGGATAATCGTGCAGGCCAGCCGGAACTGAAGGCCGCCCGCAAGGCTGCCGAAGCCCATCCGATTGAGCAGACCGGCGCCCGCCTGCGCGCCATGATGCCCTGGATCGGCGCCAACAAGCTGGTCGACCAAGAGAAGAACTAAGCCTGATTACCGCTATTACCCACAAAGCCGTGCCTGGCTGGCGATCTGCCATGTCAGGTGCGGCTTTGTTGCATGGCATGTCCGCGTGCCACCCCGGCTTCGTGCGTTTTCGCCCCCAGCAATCAAGCCAGGCGCTTAGGCAAAAGACCTAGCGCATTGCGGTGAACGCCTTGCGCAGCTCCTGCACAAAAGCTTGCGGTTGCTCCCAAGCGGCAAAATGCCCGCCGCGCTCCATATCGCCCCAGTGGACCAATTGCCGGTAATTCCGCTCGGCCCAGCGACGCGGAGTGGGCAGGATCTCCCTCGGGAACGCACTCGCCGCGACCGGAATCACGATTTCCTGCGGCGCAAAGCTGCCAAAGCTTTCCCAGTACAGCCGCGCTGATGAGGCCCCATTGCGCGGCAGCCAATAGAGCATGATGTTATCGAGCACCTGATCGCGGCTCAGCGCATCCCAAGGCGAACCGGCATTATCCGTCCATGCCCAGATCTTCTCAAGGATCCAGCCCGCCAGACCCGCGGGACTGTCAACCAAGCCATAACCCACGGTTTGCGGCCGGGTCTGCTGTTGCTTGGAATAGCCGGAGTCCCAATCCTGATAGTGTTTAAGGGCACCGAGCGCCTTGAGTTCTGCCGGGGTCGGATTGACCAAGTCTTCCTCGGTCGGGCGACCGAGCGGCATGTTGAGGTGGATCCCGGCACAGCCTGGTATTTGCTGAACGGCGATCGCCGTGGTTACGGCCGAGCCCCAGTCTCCGCCTTGCGCGAACCAGCGATCATAGCCCAGCCGCGCCATCAATTGGCCCCAGGCCCGGCCAATCCTTTCGACGCCCCAGCCCGTCTCCGTCGGCTTACCCGAGAACCCGTATCCCGGCAGCGAGGGCAGAACGAGGTGGAAGGCCGGAGCCGCGGGATCGGCGGGATTGGCCAGCTGATCGATCACCCCCATGAACTCGATCACCGAACCCGGCCAGCCGTGGGTCATGATCAGCGGCGTGGCATCGGCGCGCGGCGAGTGGATGTGGAGGAAATGGATATCCACCCCATCGATCTCGGTGATGAACTGGCCCAGCGCATTGAGCCGCGCTTCGCAGGCCCGCCAGTCATAGCTATCGCGCCAATAGGCGAGCAGGTCCTGCAAGTCCGCCAGCGGCGTGCCCTGCGACCAATCGTTGACCGGTTCCTTGTCCGGCCAACGGGTCAGGTCGATCCGCGCCTTGAGGTTATCCAATTCCGCCTGCGGAACGTTGAGCGTGAAAGGCCGGATTGCGCTCATCCTATCCTCCGATCGCGGCCTTGGCGGCAGCTTCGACCTTGGCCCGATCAAACAGGGTTGCGGTTGAGGTGCCCTTAGCGAGCACGTTGCCGGCTTCGTCGAGCAGCCGCCCTTCGAGGAAAGCAGTCTTGCGGCCGCGGCGTTCGATCCAGCCCTCGGCCACGACCAGTCCGGGGCGGACCGGCGCGAAGAAGCTGACCTTGATCTCAAGGCTCATCGGCGTGATGCCATCGCCCATCGCCGCGATCACCGCATGGGCCATGGCCGCGTCAATCCAGCCGGTCACGAAGCCGCCCTGCACCACGCCGCCGGAATGGCACATGCCGGGCTTGGCCAGGTATTCCAGCCGGGCGCGGCCTTCAGGGTCCATCTCGACGATACGGTGGAGACCCATTGTCTCGTAAAGGTTATCCACGCTCATCTCAGACGAGCGCCGAATAGATTAGGGTCTTCAGCTCACGCCGGATCGGATAGGTGCTGCTGGGAGCCAGCTGGGTCATGAAGACCATCGTGATCTCTTCAACCGGATCAACGAAGAAGGCGGTGGAATACATCCCGCCCCAATAGAATTCGCCGACCGAGCCCGGGATCATCGTCCGCACCGGATCAAGGTTGACGGCAAAGCCCAGCCCAAAGCCAACCCCGGCATTGGTCGCCTCGCTGAACAGCGATTTGGACCAGGAAGCGAGATCACCATCATCGGGCAGATGGTTCAGCGTCATCAGCTCGATCGACTTGCGGCCGAGAATGCGCGCGCCATCCAGTTCACCGCCGTTCAACAGCATGGTGTTGAAGCGATGATAGTCCAGCGCGGTCGAGACCAGACCGCCCCCGCCCGAAAGCAGGCGCGGCTGCTTGGCCCACAGGCTCTCTGCCCCGCGGTCGACCAGCACCCTGCCCTTGCCTGGAACGAAGCTGTAGCAATCGGGCAGGCGATGCGTTTGCCCTTCCGGCACCATAAAGCCGGTATCGTCCATCTTTAGAGGAGCGAAGATGTGCTGGCGGAAATAATCATCAAGCCGCTGGCCGGAAACGCGCTCCACCACGGCGCCCAGCACGTCGGTTGAAACCGAGTAATTCCACGCCTCGCCTGGCGAAAACTCCAGCGGCAGCTGGCCCAGCGCGGCGATAAACTCATCCAGCGTCAGGTTGCCGTGCCAGTTCTCAATCTTGCCCTCGCGATAGGCGGCATCGATGTTGGTGCGGTTCTGGAAGCCATAGGTCAGGCCCGAGGTGTGGCGCAGCAGGTCAACCATCTGCATGGGTCGGCCGCAGGCCTTGGTCAGGAACGCCACCCCGGCCCCGCCGCCATTGTAGACCTTCAGATCCTTGAACTCTGGCAGCACGTGGTGGACCAGGGTATCAAGCGAAACCTTGGCCTGTTCGAGCAATTGCATGAACGCCACCGAGGTAACCGGCTTGGTCATCGAGGCGATGCGGAAAATCGTTCCCGCATCAATCGCGGCCGCTTCCCCCTCGCGGGCAGCGCCTTGCGACGAAAAGTGGACGATCTCCCCGCGATGCGCGACCAGCACCTGTGCGTGGGGCAGCTTACCGGTATCGAGGTAGCGATCCTTGATGAAGGCAGGAATACGGTCAAGGCGGGTCGGATCGAATCTCATTCGGTCATTCCAATGGCTAAGTTCGGCAACCCTATTGCCGCGTCAGCAAGCCCAAAGCAACGAATGTGCGATGCCCGCTTTACAGCCGCCGTTCGGGTTGCCATAGGCTGGTCGCATGATTTCTCCGCTTGGCCTTACCCTGCGACTTACCCGCCCTTGGGCGTGAGCTGGCGTGCCATCCTGGGGCGCGCAGCACCGCCCAAGGGAGTTCAGAGCACCACCTGACAGTTGCAGTACCAAGTTGAGACCAAAGCCATGACCATGCTGAAGAACCCCGGGGTCAAGTATCGCCCCTTCCCGCCGATCAACCTGCCCGACCGGCAGTGGCCCAGCCGCGTGATCGAAAAAGCCCCGCGCTGGCTTTCCACCGACCTGCGCGACGGCAACCAGGCCCTGATCGATCCGATGGGGGCCGAAAAGAAAAGCCGGTTCTTCGACCTGCTGCTGAAGGTTGGCGTCAAGGAAATCGAGGTCGGGTTCCCCGCTTCGGGCGCCACCGATTTTGATTTTATCTCGGGTCTGGTCAAAGAGGGCCGCATCCCGTCCGACGTTACCCCGCAGGTCCTGACCCAATCGCGGCGCGACCTGATCGAGACGACCTTTGCCAGCCTGGAAGGCGCGGAAAAGGCGATCGTTCACGTTTACAACGCCGTTTCACCGGCCTGGCGCCGGATCGTCTTCGGCATGAGCCGCGACGAGATCAAGCAGATCGCGATCGAAGGCGCCAAGGTCATGCGCGATCACGCGGCCAAGTACCACGGCACCAACTGGCAGTTCGAATACAGCCCCGAAACCTTCTCCACCGCCGAGGTCGACTTCTCGGTAGAGGTCTGCGCGGCGGTGATGGACGTGCTCCAGCCGACGGTCGAAAACCCGATCATCTTCAACCTGCCCGCCACGGTCGAATGCGCGACGCCCAATGTCTACGCCGACCAGGTGGAGCTGTTCGGCCGTTCGATCCCGAACCGCGACAAGGTGGTGATAAGCCTGCACACTCATAACGACCGCGGCACCGGCATTGCCGCCTGCGAACTGGGCCTGATGGCCGGGGGTGACCGCGTTGAAGGCTGCCTGTTCGGCAATGGCGAGCGCACCGGCAATTGCGATATCGTCACAGTCGCTTTGAATATGTACACGCAAGGTGTTGATCCTGAATTGGATTTCTCGGACATCGACGCCATCGCCAAGACGGTGGAATACTGCAACCAGCTGCCGATCCACCCGCGCCATCCCTATGTCGGCGAACTGGTCTACACCTCATTCTCCGGCAGTCACCAGGACGCGATCAAAAAGGGGTTTGCCGCGCGCGAGCAGCAGAACGACGAAACCTGGGAAATGCCCTACCTGCCGATCGACCCGGCCGACCTGGGCCGCGATTACGAAGCGGTGATCCGGGTCAACTCGCAATCCGGCAAGG
>JBEEIN010000119.1:0-3323 GCA_041169825.1 Pseudomonadota bacterium | reverse complement strand
AGCGAGGCGGAACTCTACGCCGCCGAATGCATGATCGCCGATGCCTGCGCCCGCGCCGACCGGGGTGAGAACATCCAGCGCAAGGCCGCTGCGGCCAAGCTGTTCGCCTCGGAAACCTGTGGCCGCGTGGTTGATCGCTGCGTCCAGGTCTATGGCGGGGCGGGTTACCTGGCCGAATATCCGGCCGAGCGGTTCTTCCGCGATGCGCGGATCCTGCGGATCTACGAAGGCACCAGCCAGATCATGCAGTTGCAGATCGCCAAGCACCTGCTGCGCGAATTCGCCAGCGAAGGGACCGTCTGGTAAGCCATGTACCAGCTGCTCTCCGGCCTATCGATCGTCGAGGTTTCGTCCTTCGTCGCCTCGCCCACGGCGGGGCTCTATTGCGCCCAGATGGGGGCGGAGGTGATCCGTATCGATGATCGCCGCGGTGGGCTGGACTATAAGCGCTACATGATGACGGCTGAGGGGCGCTCCCTCTCGTGGGAAAACCTCAACCGCGCCAAGAAGAGCGTCGCGCTCGATCTCCAGACCCCCGAAGGCCGCGAACTGGCGGTGCAGCTGGCGCAAGCGACCGGGCAGATGATCACCAACCTGCCCGTCGACAGCTTCATGGCGCACGACCGGATCGCCGCGGGCCGGCCAGACCTTGTCTCGGTGCGGATCATGGGCTGGCATGATGGACGCCAGGCGATGGACTTCACCGTCAACGCCGCTTCGGGCTATCCGCTGATGAACGGTCCGGAGGAATGGGACCCGGCCTCTGCGCCGCCGGTCAACCAGATCCTCCCCGCCTGGGACTTCATCACCGGCGCCTATTGCGCTTTTGCGCTGATGGCCGGCCTGCGCCACCGCGATGCCACCGGCCAGGGCAGCGAGCTGCGCGTGCCTTTGGGCGACGTGGCAATCGGCACCGCCTTCAATGCCGGGGCGGCGGCGGAAATGCTCTATCGCGGCGCTGATCGCGAACGGATCGGCAATGCCATTTGGGGCGCCTTCGGCCGCGACTTCCGCAGCCGCGATGGCCACCGCTTCATGATCGCCGCTTTGACGCCCAAGCAGTGGAAGGCCACGGTCGAGGCCTTCGGCCTGGCCGATGCCGTGGCCGCGCTTGAGGCGGAACTGGGCGTCAGCTTCCTGGCCAGTGACCACTGGCGCTTTGTCCATCGCCACCGCCTGTTCGATCTGTTCCAGCTGGCCGCCGAGACATTTGACTATGCCGACCTGGCAGAACGCCTGACCCAGGCCGGGGCCACGTTCGAGCGCTATCGCACGATGCACGAGATGGCGACGGACCCCGATCTCGTGACCAACAATCCGCTGTTCGGACCTTCGCCCGCCAACCCCAGCGGCTTTGAATATCCTGCCCCCCGCAGCTTCGCCAATATCCCTGACCGCGAAGCCGGCGATCCCCAGGCCGCCCCCTATCTGGGCGAGCATAGCGAGGAAGTGCTGGCCGAGCGGCTGGGGCTTTCCTCGGGCCAGATCGCCACGCTGATCGATCGCGGCGTGGTGGCAACGTCTGACAAGGACCCGAAATGACATTCCCCGACCCGCTCCGCCTGAGCTTGTCGAAGGCCCCTCGGGGTAAGCGCTACGCCAGCGTGCTTCGACAGGCTCAGCACGAGCGGGACTTGTGCAAGGACCACAACCGATGACCCAACTCCGCCGCGCGGCCATTGTCGCCCCGATCCGCACTGCTGTCGGCAAGTTCGGCGGCAGCCTCGCGCCGCTCACCGCCGGGCAGCTGGGGGCCACGATCCTGAAAGCGCTGGTGGAGCGCACGAAGATCGATCCCACGCGGGTCGACGATGTGATCTTCGCCCAGGGCTATGGCAATGGCGAGGCTCCCTGCATCTCGCACTGGTCGTGGCTGCTGGCCGGCCTGCCCGAGGAAGTGCCAGGCTATCAACTGGATCGCCGCTGCGGCTCGGGCCTGCAGGCGATCGTCAATGCGGCGATGATGGTCCAGACCGGTGTTTCCGATGTGGTTGTGGCCGGTGGCTGCGAGTCGATGTCGAACGTCGAGCATTACAGCACCGAGATCCGCAAGGGCGTGCGCGCGGGCAACCTGACGCTGCATGACCGGCTGACCCGCGGGCGGGTGATGAGCCAGCCGATCGAGCGCTATGGCGTGATCTCGGGCATGATCGAGACGGCTGAGAACCTGGCCAAGGATTGGAACATCAGCCGCGAAGCCTGCGATGCCTATGCCGCGCGCAGCCACCAGCGCGCCACCGCCGCCTGGGCGAACGGGCTGTTCGCGGATGAACTGGTGCCGGTCGAGATCCCGCAGAAGAAGGGCGATCCGGTGGTCTTCGCCCATGACGAGGGCTATCGCGCCGATGCGACGATGGAGACTTTGGGCAAGTTGCGCCCGATCGAGGGCGGCGTGGTGACGGCTGGCAATGCCAGCCAGCAGAACGATGCCGCTGCGGCCTGTCTGGTTGTAGCCGAGGACAAGCTGGAAGCGCTGGGCCTTGAGCCAATTGCCTACTTCCATTCCTGGGCGGCGGCGGGTTGCGATCCGGCGCGGATGGGCTTTGGCCCGGTTCCGGCGACCGAACGCCTGTTTGCGAAGAACGGCCTGTCGTGGAACGACATTGGCCTCATTGAACTCAACGAAGCCTTCGCGCCGCAGGTCCTGGCCTGCCTTAAGGGTTGGGGCTGGTCGGATGATGACAGCCGCCATGACATGCTCAACGTCAACGGCTCGGGCATTTCGCTGGGCCATCCGATCGGCGCGACCGGCGGGCGCATCCTTGCCAACCTGACTCGCGAGATGCAGCGCCGCGATGTGAAGTACGGGCTTGAAACCATGTGCATCGGCGGCGGCCAGGGCATTGCGGCGGTGTTCGAAAAGGCATGACGACCGACCTTGGAACGGCGCTCGGCGCGGCGCAGACCTATCGCGATGTCGCCCGCGCGGCCCTGGCTGATATCCCGGCCGCCAACCAGCGCGCCCATCACGGCTTTGCCTGGATCGCGACATCAGTCGCCGCCTTGGAAGCGGTGGCGGATTGGTTGGCTGGCAATGGCGGCGGGACTGCGCTGGACCGGCAGGTGGCCCTGCTCGGCTTTGCGGAAACGCTCGCCCAGCTAACCGGCGGCTTGCCGATGGGCCAGAACGAGTTGCTCAGGCCGGGGGACCTGGGGCTCGGTGCGCAGGCCCGCGATCTGGCCTTGGCCTGTGCCGAATTGATTGACGGTGACCATGCCGCAACCCGCGCTGCCGTGGCCGCGGCGCTGGCTGCAGGCCAGTGGCCCAGCGAAGGTTTGCCCGAAGCCGACCTCGACACGATCCGCGATCAGTTCCGCCGCTT
>JBEEIN010000118.1:0-2517 GCA_041169825.1 Pseudomonadota bacterium | reverse complement strand
AGCTGGAGGCACTTGTCGACCACTTCCCATTGCAGGTCGGTGTGCCACAGCTTGGCGGCGGCACCTTCCTCAGGCGTCAGTTCCTTGCGGAGATGGCGGGCGATCGCCCAGTCAAGGTGGGCCCAGCCAACCTGCAGCTTGGCCTTGAGATCGGCCAGGACGAAGCGCGAGTTCTGGAAATCAAGGATCGGCTTGCCGAAGGCCTTGCGATCGCGGGTGTACTCAACCGTCATGTCGAAAGCGCGCTGCGAGCTGGCCATGGCCGATACGGCGATCGACAGACGTTCCTGCGGCAGCTCGCTCATCAGGTAGATGAAGCCCATGCCTTCCTGGCCCAGGCAGTTGGTGATCGGCACGCGCACGTCCTCGAAGAACAGCTCCGAGGTATCCGCCTCGTCCTGACCGATCTTGTCGAGGTTGCGGCCGCGCTTGAAGCCTTCGCGATCGGCTTCGACGAGGACGATCGACACCCCCTTGTAAGCCGGCTGAATCTCGGTGTCGGTTTTGCAGCAGACCAGGATCAGATCGGCGTTCTGGCCATTGGTGATATAGGTCTTCGACCCGTTGATCACATAATGGTTGCCGTCCTTCTTGGCCGTGGTGCGCATGCCCTGAAGATCGGACCCGGTGCCCGGCTCGGTCATGGCGATGGCGGTAATCACTTCACCCGAGACCAGCTTGGGCAGCCAGTGACGCTTTTGCTCTTCCGAACCGTAATTGACGATATAGCTGACGACGATGTCCGACTGCAGCGAGAAGCCGGTGGTCACCCCGCCGTAATAGGCGCCTTCCTCGTCCACGATGGCGTTGTAGCCAAAATCGAGGCCGAGACCGCCGTATTCCTCGGGCACGGTCGGGCAGAGCAGGCCCAGCTCACCCGCCTTGGGCCAGATGGCCTTGGGCACGATCCCGTCCTCGGCCCACTTGGCGCCGTTCGGGGCAACTTCTTCCTGCATGAAGCGCCGCACGGTCTGGCGGAACGCCTCGTGGTCTTCGGTGTAGGCGGTGCGGGCAAGCGAATCGAGCGACATGGGGATTCCCTCTGGCTGATGTGAATTGGCCAAAGGTTTGGCGCTGCCCTGCGCGCCGGTCAACCGGAATTTAATCGCCCGGTTAAGGGGCTGCAGCAACCTGTCCGACCGCGAGCGGCCGCAAGCGGATCCGCCCCAGCTGCAAGGACGGGGTCGTCCGGTCAATCCGCCGCAACTGGCCCAGATCGGCCTGGACGCCCAGCGCCGCTGCACTGCTCGCGCCGACCCGAAGCCGGTATTCGCCATAGGGAACGGCATCGAACAGCAGGTAGCCATCAAAGTCGCTCTGGCTTTTCCTGACCAGCCGACCAGCTGAGTCGAGCAGTTCGATCTCAACCCCTTCCAACGCCTCGCCATCCGGGCCAAGCAGCACGGCCTCAAGCTCGCCGGTGGGTGCCAGCGGCAGTTTGATCTTTGTCGCCACCCCGGGCCGCGGCACCACCACCAGGCCGCGCACTTTAGGCTGGAGCAAGGGATCGGGCAGCGTGCCCGCATCGATCGAGACAAGCACGGGCACATAGGGCGCCAGGCCATCGATCACCGCACGGCCCGCCTTGTCGGTCGGCGCCGCGCCATGCCGGAACCCGGCCTCTACCGAAACACCCTCGACCAGCCCCTCGTCGGCCTGGCGATAGCCATCGCCGTTATCATCGCGGAACACTTCAACCGCGGCCTGCCCGGTTTCCGCCAGCCGCTGGCGCGCGATCCGCCAGCCGCCGCCGACCGGGTCCGCCCCAAGGCTGAAGCCAAGGGTCAGGCCAAATGAAAGACGGTCACGGCTATCGAGCCGCCCCTCGGTCCGCAGCGCAAATCGATCGAACTGGCGCACCCAGCCCAGCATCACCTCATCGCGGCGGGCGACGACATCGTGTTCGTAGCCCAGCCGCAGGCTCGATTGTTGCCCCAGCGGCGCTTCTGCCACGAGCTGGGTGGTTTCGAGCCCGCGCCGGCGCGAATCGAGGCCCAGCTGCGCGGTGCCGCGCAGGCGGACCGGGCCGACCGTGGTGTTGGCGATCAGGTTAAGCTTGGTCCCCAGCTGCTCCCCCGCCACCGACTCCGCCGGGCCGTGGGCAGACCGCTGCACCAGTTCGGCGGTCAGCGAAGTGCGCCGGAGTTGCAGGGCGCTGCGGATTAACCATTCGGTAACCTTCGCGCCGCCACGGGCTGCGAAATGCCGCACTTGCGCCTCCGCCGGCAGGCGCCAGCTCCCCAGCTTCAGCGCGGTGCTGAGGCGCAGGCCAAATTGGCGGCGCTAGCGCGCATCGACCAGCTCGCTTTCGAATGCCCCATCGACCCAGAGTGCCTCTGCGTCATAGCGGATCCCGCCCAGGCGCCCCAGCGCCAGCCGGTATTGGGATCGGGAATGGCGGCCGAGAGGTTGATCAGATCGCGACCGGCATCGATCGCCCCGGCCCAATACCACGTCTTGCCCGCGGGCAGGCTTTCAATCCCGACCGGCGCGCTGCTGCGTTCGCGCCTGACCTGT
>JBEEIN010000117.1:0-4888 GCA_041169825.1 Pseudomonadota bacterium | reverse complement strand
ATGCTGTCGTGGCACCAGTCGGCCCCGAACACGAGCACGGCTGAGCGACCGGTTTGCGTTGCACTGGCCAATGCCGCTGCCATATCGGCGCGGGCATCGGCCTGGGGATCATAGAACGACGCCGCAGCCGCAACGGGCGCTGCGGGCTTTTCGGGCAGGTTGGCCTGGCACCCCGTATCCGCTGGTGCGGCTTGCGCCAGCAGGACAGCGGCAAGGCAGGCCAGGCTCACGCCTTACCGACGACACTTTCCGGCAAGTCGGTGCCGAACACGCGCTGGTAATATTCGGCCACCAGCATCCGCTCGGTCTCATCACACTTGTTGAGGAACGAGAGCCGGAAGGCGAAGCCAGGATCCTTGAAGATCGCGGTGTTCTGCGCCCAGGTGATCACGGTGCGCGGGCTCATCACGGTGGAGATATCGCCGCCGATAAAGCCCTGGCGGGTCAGATCGGCAACCTTGACCATCTTGTCGACAGTATCATCGGGCACGCCGGCGACCTTCTTTAGCACGATCTCGCTCTCCACCGCGGCGGGGAGATAGTTCAGCCCGACAACGATGTTCCAGCGGTCCATCTGGCCCTGGTTGATCGCCTGGGTACCGTGATAGAGGCCCGAGGTATCGCCCAGGCCAACCGTGTTGGCCGTGGCGAACAGGCGGAAGTTCTTGTTGGGACGGATCACCCGGTTCTGATCCAGCAGGGTCAGCTTACCTTCGGTTTCCAGTACGCGCTGGATCACGAACATCACGTCCGGGCGGCCAGCGTCGTATTCGTCAAATACCAGCGCGACCGGGTGCTGCAGCGCCCAGGGCAGCAGGCCTTCGCGGAATTCGGTGACCTGCAGGCCATCGCGCAGCACGATCGCATCGCGGCCGATCAGGTCGATACGGCTGATGTGGGCGTCCAGGTTGATGCGGATGCACGGCCAGTTGAGCCGCGCGGCGACCTGTTCGATGTGGGTCGACTTGCCCGTGCCGTGATAGCCCTGGACCATGACGCGACGGTTGAAGGCAAAGCCTGCCAGGATCGCCAGCGTGGTATCCGGATCGAACACATAGCTGTCATCGCGATCGGGCACGCGTTCATCGGTTACCGAGAAGGCCGGGACCTTCATGTCGATATCGATCCCAAAGGTCTCGCGCACGTCGAGTTCGATGTCGGGCGCGGGCAGGATCGTGTTGCCGCTGGTGTCGAGCTGGATGTTCGGAATATCGGTCATGACGCCTCATCGCCTATACGGGCGCGGGCAGCGCTGCAACAAGGAATCGGTTGCGATCAGCGACTCAATGCTCGCAGATCGCAGTTGATCACAGCATAGCCATAATGGCCCCCGATCCATCGTTTTGCGCTTGTAGCGGTGCGCCTCGTGGCCTTTCTATCTGGCACTTGAGAGAGAGGATGGCACCATGACCTATGTTGACGGCTTCGTGATCGCCTGTCCCCGCGCCAATCGGGACAAATTCATTGCCCACGCGCGTGAGGGGGACGCTGTCTTCATTGAAATGGGGGCGCTGCGGGTGGTCGAATGCTGGGGAGACGATGTCCAATCCGGCCACACCACCGACTTCCGCATGGCGGTGAAGGCCGAGGAGGATGAAGAAGTTCTCTTCTCGTGGATCGAGTGGCCCGACAAGGTTACGCGCGACGCGGCGATGGCGCGGATGACCGAGATGATGAATGATCCATCAAAGGTCGATCCGCGCATGGACCCGGAAAAGAACCCGATGCCGTTTGATGGCAAGCGGCTGATCTTTGGCGGCTTCGTTCCGCTGATTGACATGAAAAGCTGATCAATATGGAGGCGCACGAACTTTCCATTACCCGCCTGATCGCTGCACCTCCGGCGCGGGTTTGGGACGCGATGGTCAACCGCACCAACGATTGGTGGTGCCCCCTGCCCTGGCGCGCCGAGGTGAACTGGGGCGAACGCAGGGCCGGCGCGGCGATCCATACCATTATGTACGGCCCCGGTGGCGAACTGCACCAGCATCCCGGCGTGTTGCTCGCCTGGGATGAAGGCCGGCGCTTTGCCAGCACTGATGCGATTGCCGATGATCTGATGCCGAACATGCCCTTCATGATCGGAATCTGGGAGATTGCGCCGGAAGGCGATGGTACCCGCTATACGGCTCGCGCCCGACACTGGACCGAGGAAGCGATGAACCAGCACCGCGACATGGGCTTTGACGAAGGGTGGAGCGCCTGTGCGGACCAGCTTAAGGCGTTGTGCGAAGCTTAGCTCAGGCGAAGGCGATGGCCTTGCGCAACAACTGATAGGCCTCGACCACTTCCTGTAAGCGCGCTTCGAAACTGCGGTCACCGCCGTTACGATCGGGGTGATACTTGCGGACCAGCTGCGAATAGCGGCTGCGCAGATCGCTGCGGCTGGCATCAAGCGCGAGACCGAGCACATCCAGCGCCCGCCGCTCGTCCGGCGTCACCGCCTTGCCATCCTGTCGCTGCGCGGGCTTGCGGGCCCCGGCGCGGCCACTGATCGCTTCCAGCGGATCGCGAAAATCAGCCCACCGCGGGGCCGAATCAATCCCGGCAGTGGGGGAGAAGGCCCGCGATTCTCGCTCCCAGCCGTGGATCGGGTTCTGGGCGGCAACGATCTCTTCCGGGGTCATTCCCGCAAACCAGTCATACCCCGCATTGAAGGCGCGGACATGATCAAGGCAGAACCAGCGATAGTCCCCCGGCCCGTCAAAACCGGGGCGGCGTTCCCCCGGTGCGCGAAACTCGCCCGGCTCCGCACAACCGGGTGCCATGCAACCGCGTTGGGCATCCTTGACCCGGCCATGAAATCGATCGTGCTTCACGGCTTCCACATGGCGATTGTTCGGTTAGAAGGGAAGCCATGACCACCTCCATTGCGACCGAAATCCAGACACTGCTCACCGCTGCTTTTGCACCAACGCAACTGCAGGTGATCAACGACTCGGCCAAGCACCACGGCCACCTTGGCGATGATGGCTCAGGCGAATCGCACTTCTCCGTAGAGATCGAGAGTGCGGCCTTCGCCGGTGTCTCGCGGCTGCAGCGGCAGCGCATGGTCAATGCTGCACTGGGCGACATTCCCGGCCAGCGAGTCCACGCCCTGGCGATCAAGGCAAGGGCACCGGGCGAATGATCACGGGCCTGAATCCGAATAACTAGAATAGGACAGGGAGAGTAAGATGAGCTTCAAGGGACAGACCGCCTGGATCACCGGCGCTTCATCGGGGATCGGTGCCGCGCTGGCCAAGGCGCTGGCGGCACAGGGCGCGCGGCTGGTCCTGTCGGGCCGAAAGCTTGATGCGCTGGAAGCGGTAGCGGCCGAATGCGGCGGCGATTGCCTGATCCTGCCGTTCGAGACCACCGATATTGCGGCGCTTGCCCCGGCGGTTGAACAGGCTTGGAACTGGTCGGGTGGGATCGACCTGCTGGTCAACAATGCCGGGATTTCCCAGCGCAGTCTGGCGGTGGAAACCGGCTATGCGGTTTACGAGCAAATCGTGAATGTCGATCTGCTTGCCCCGATTGCCCTGACCCAGGCGATCCTGCCGCGGATGGTGGCGCGCAAGTCGGGCCGACTGGCCTATATCTCCTCGATCGCGGGCAAGGTCGGCGTACCGATGCGCACCGCCTATTGCGCGGCCAAGTTCGGGATTGCGGGCTATGCCGATGCCCTGCGCGCCGAAGTGGCGCACCTGGGGCTGCAGGTTCACAATATCTTCCCCGGTTCGGTTCGCACCGATGTTTCTCGCAATGCCCTGACGGCCGATGGATCCAAGCGCGGCGTGTCTGACAAGGCGATCGATAACGGGATCGATCCGGCCGTCGCAGTCGCCCAGATGATCGACGAAATGCTGGCCGGTGCGCGCGAGATTATCGTGGCCGAAGGCGCGGAAAAGGCGATGGGCGAAGCCCGCCGTACCCCCGATGCGCTGCTCGATCAGATCGGCAGCTTTATGACCGCCGGCTATGTCGAGCGGATGAACGACGGGGCCGAGTGATGGAGCAGGTGCGGGTCAAGCTAGCGAGCGGGATCGAGCTCGACGTTCTCGATCTGGGCCCGCGCGATGCGCCGGTGCTGATCTTCCTGCACGGCTTTCCGGATAGCCACCGCACTTGGCGGCACCAGATTGCGCATCTGTCAGGCCACTATCGCTGCATCGCGCCGGACCAGCGCGGCTATCGCGGCTCATCCAAGCCCGCAGGCGTGGAGAATTACACGCCCGACAAGCTGATCGGTGATGTGTTCCAGCTGGCCGACGCGCTGGGCGTGGGGCCGTTCACCGTGGTCGGGCATGACTGGGGCGGCGCGATCGCCTGGGGCGTGGCGATCATGGGGCAGCTCAATGGCCGGGTCACCCGTGCCGTGGTGATGAATGCGCCGCACCCGGTGATCTTTCCCAAGCTGCTCTACACCAATCGCCAACAGCGGCAGGCCAGCCAATATTTTCGGGTGTTCCGCGATCCGGCCAGCGACGAACTGGTCGCACAGTTCGGCCTGGGTGGCGTGCTGCTCAAGGCTTTTGGCGAAGTGCCGGAAAATCCGAAGATGGACCCGGCCGAACGGGCCGCGCTGATGGAGGATTACGCGAACCGCGAGGCGTCCATCGCCATGCTCAACTGGTACCGTGCCAGCCCGATGGAAGTGCTCGACATGGACGCGCCCTATGCGTTGCCCGCCGGGTGGCAGCCCTCCGCCCTGCCCAAGCTGACGATCCCGACGCTGGTGGTCTGGGCGATGGAGGACATGGCCCTGCCCGCCGCCAACCTCGATGGGCTCGATGAAGTGATCGAAGACCTGACCCTGGTGCAAGTGCCGGGTTGCGGACACTTCGTGCAATGGGAAGCGCCGGAGCAGGTCAACGCCGCGCTCGATGCCTTCCTGGCGCGGACC
>JBEEIN010000116.1:0-4769 GCA_041169825.1 Pseudomonadota bacterium | reverse complement strand
TCACCAGAGATGCGACGCAGCTCATCAAGCGCGTGGTCATAGCCTTCGGCGATATAGCCACCCTGCCCGCGTTCGGTCGGCGGGGTGGCCACCAGGGCCCGCGTGAACAGATCGACCAGCGCACCGTGACCCGCCAGTCCGGGTAGCAGCGCCTCAAGCAGCGCCGGTCGATCGCTGCGATGTTGCAGATGATCGCGGATCCGTCGCGCTTCGGACAGGCCGTCGCGCAGTTGCCCCAGGTCGCGCGGGCTGCCCCGCCCGGCCACGATGCGGCCAAGCGCCCGGCCGACATCCGGCGCAGCGCGTAGAACCGCGCGCAGATCCCCACGCAGCAAGGCATCGTCGTGCAGCCATTGCACCAGATCGAGCCTTGCCCCGATTGCCTCTGCATCGGTCAACGGCGCGGCGAGATCCTCTGCCAGCTGGCGAGCCCCCGCACCGGTCACGCACCGGTCAATCGCCTCGACCAGGCTGCCCTTACGGGTGCCCTGACTGGAAACGAGGATTTCAAGGCTGGCCCGGGTGGCCTCATCCATCGCCAGATGGGCGGACTGGCCCAGCACGACCGGCGGCAAGAGCAAGGGCAGGCGCCCGCGTCCGACATGGTCCAGGTAAGCGATCAGCCCCCCTGCAGCCGCCAGCATCGCGCACGAGAACTGGCCAAACCCGTCGAGCGTGGCGACCCCATGCACGGCCTTCAATCGCGCCTCGCCGCCATCGCTGGAAAAGGTGCTGACCGGGCGCGGAATGCCTTCGGGCGGGCATGCGTCCCACTCATCGGGCGCAACGACTTCGCTGGCTCCGAGGCGAGCCAGGGCCGCACCAAGCCGCTCGGGCGGGCACTCCTCCAGCTCCATCCGCCCGGTTGAAATATCGCAGGCGGCGATCCCGCAGCTGCCGCGCACTTCGCAGATTGCGGCCAGGACATTGGCGCGGCGCGGTTCGAGCAGAGCTTCCTCGGTCAGCGTCCCGGCCGTGACGAAACGGACGATATCGCGGGCGACCAAGGCCTTTGAGCCGCCGCGCTTCTTCGCCTCCTCGGGCGTCTCGGTCTGTTCGGCGATCGCGACCCGGCAGCCGCCCTTGATCAGGCGGGCGAGGTAGCCCTCGGCCGAATGGACCGGCACGCCGCACATTGGGATCGGCACCCCCATGTGCTCGCCCCGACTGGTGAGGGCGATGTCGAGGATCTGGGCAGCCTGCTTGGCATCATCGAAGAACAGCTCGAAGAAATCGCCCATGCGGTAGAACAGCAGGCAATCCCCGGCTTCTGCCTTCAGCGCCAGGTACTGCGCCATCATCGGGGTTGCGGCTCCACTCATCGGATCGGGTTAGCCGGGTGAATACGATTCGCCCAAGTCGGCCAAGGCAGCTTTCCCCTATCCCGTAACGCTTAGTTCCGTTAGGGCGGCGGCGACAATGGAGGTTGCGGTGTCCGACGAAACGAGTGCGCGGGACGATAACAGCAAGGTAAGCTTCACCGAACGTGAAGCGCTGTTTTACCACAAGACAATCCGCCCCGGTAAAATCGAGATCATCGCCAGCAAGCCGATGGCGACCCAGCGCGACCTGAGTCTGGCCTATTCGCCGGGCGTGGCCGTGCCGGTACAGGCCATCGCCGACAATCCGGCCGATGCCTATGAATATACTGCGCGCGGCAACCTTGTCGCCGTGATTTCCAACGGCACGGCGATCCTGGGCATGGGCAACCTGGGGGCCCTTGCCTCCAAGCCGGTGATGGAAGGTAAGGCGGTGCTGTTCAAACGCTTTGCCGATGTCGATTCGATCGACATCGAACTGGCCACCGAAGACCCGGATGCCTTTATCGAGGCGGTCGCGTTGATGGAGCCGAGCTTTGGCGGGATCAACCTTGAAGACATCAAGGCCCCTGAATGCTTCGTGATCGAGCAGGCACTGCGGGAACGGATGAAGATTCCGGTCATGCACGACGACCAGCACGGCACGGCGATCATCGCCGCCGCGGGCTTGGTCAATGCCTGCTATCTGACCGGCCGCGAGTTCAAGGATGTGAAGGTTGTCGTCAATGGTGCCGGCGCATCGGCGCTGGCCTGCACCGCGCTGATCAAGTCGATGGGCGTGCGACACGAGAACGTGACCGTTTGCGATCGCTCAGGCGTGATTTACCGCGGTCGTGAATCCGGCATGGACCAGTGGAAGAGCGCACATGCGATCGACACGACTGCGCGCAGCCTGGAGGAAGCGCTGGTCGGGGCCGACATCTTCCTCGGGCTGTCGGCAGCCGGCGCGCTGAAGCCCGAATATGTGGCAAAGATGGCGGACAAACCGATCATCTTCGCCATGGCCAACCCCGATCCGGAAATCCGGCCCGAGGAAGCCAAGGCCGTGCGCCCCGATGCAATCATCGCCACCGGACGTTCGGACTATCCGAACCAGGTGAACAACGTGCTGGGCTTCCCCTTCATCTTCCGCGGGGCGCTCGACGTGCGGGCAACCGCAATCAACGAGGAAATGAAGATCGCCGCGGCCAAGGCCATCGCCGAATTGGCGCGTGAGCAGGTGCCGGAGGAAGTGGCCGCCGCCTATGGCAAGAAGCACCAGTTCGGGAATGACTATATCATCCCCGCCCCCTTCGATCCGCGCCTGATGGAAGTCGTCTCCTCGGCCGTGGCCAAGGCGGCGATGGACACCGGCGTGGCGCAAAAACCGATCGAGGACTTCGACGCCTATCGTCACAGCCTGAAGGCCCGGCTCAATCCGACCACCTCGGTCCTGACCCAGGTCTATGAGCAGGTGAAGGCCAACCCCAAGCGGGTGATCTTTGCCGAAGCCGAAGACGAAGTCGTCCTGCGCGCGGCAATCCAGTATCGCGATTTCGGCTATGGCGAACCGGTTCTGGTTGGCCGGACCGAGCAGGTGAAGGCCAAGCTGGTCGAGCTGGGGGTCGAGAACCCTGACAGCTATCAGATCGAAAACTCGATGGTGAGCGAGCACGTGCCGGCGATGGTCGAGGCGCTCTACGCCAAGTTGCAGCGCCGCGGTTTCCTGGAACGGGATGTGCGTCGCATGGTCAACCAGGACCGCAATGTCTTTGCTTCGCTACTGCTCAAGCTTGGCATTGGTGATGCAATGGTCACGGGCAAGACCCGCACCTTTGCCCAAACCATCCGCGAAGTTCGCCAGGTCATCGAGCCGCAGGAAGGACGCCTGCCGTTTGGCATCCACCTGATGATCGGCAAGAACTATACCGTGTTCCTGTCCGACACGACAGTCAATGAGCGGCCCACCGCCGAGGAACTCGCCGTGATCGCCAAGGAAACCGCGGCCGTCGCGCGGCGGCTGGGGCATGAGCCGCGGGTGGCATTCCTGTCCTATGCCACCTTCGGCAACCCGCCCGGCCGTTGGCTGGATTCGATCCGCGGCGCCGTTGCGATCCTCGATGCCGAGCAGCCGGGATTTGAATACGAGGGCGAAATGGCGCCCGATGCCGCGCTCAACCCGACCGTCATGAAGAACTATCCGTTCAGCCGGTTGACCGCACCGGCCAACGTGCTGGTCATGCCCGGGCTGCAATCGGCCAATATCTCGGCCAAGCTGCTGCGCGAGCTGGCTGGCAATGCCACGATCGGGCCGATGCTGATCGGGATGGAAAAGCCGGTCCAGATCATCCCGATGACGGCAATTGCGCCGGACATTCTGACCCTGGCCGTGCTGGCCGCGTCAGGCGTGGCGGGCTGAACAATGCATCTGCCGCGCTGGGGATGGTCCACTCATCCCCAGGCGCGGTAGACGCCGTAGCTGCTGGTCAGGGTCAATACGATTCCGACCAGGATCAGCATGGTTTTCGGCGGGAAATGCTTCGCTGCCCAAGCGCCCAGCGGAGCAGCCGCGACCCCGCCGATCAGCAGGCCCAGCGTCGCCCCGGCGACATCGGCGAATCCAAGGTGATAAATGAAGGTGGCGCTGATTGTCAGCGTCAGGAAGAACTCGACCGTATTGACCGTGCCGACCACCTTGCGCGGATCGGCGCCCTGGATCAGCAGGTTCGAGGTTACGACCGGCCCCCAGCCGCCGCCGCCCGCCGCATCAAGAAAGCCGCCAACCAGACCAAGCGGCGCGACCAGTCCGGCCTCGCGCAGCTTCGGCGGATAGAACAGGCCGCGTGCCAACAGATAGAGTCCGATCCCGGCCAGGTAAGCCAGCACAAACGGCTTCACCACATTGGCATCGAGCGAAGTCAGGACATAGGCCCCGGCAATCCCGCCCAGTACGCCAGGAACCAGCAACCGGAAGAACAGCGCCTTATCGACATTGCCGTGCAGCAGGTGGCTGATGCCCGAAGTCGCCGTGGTGAAGCATTCCACCACGTGGACCCGCTGTGACGCCATGGCGGGCGGTACACCCAACACGCCGACTAACAGGGTGTTTGAAATCACACCGAACGCCATGCCAAGCGCACCATCGACCAGCTGGGCAGCAAAGCCCACCCCGATGAAAGGGAGCAGGTAGGCAAGATCGATTGCGCCGAGGTCCATGACCGACTCCGCTGGAGGGTTTTGTCGATCAAAAAACTAGAGTTAACCAAGCAGCCGCGCCAGAAAGTTTTTCACGGCAGCGCCGAAGCGAAATTATCCTGCGGCAGCCGGTTGCTCCGGCCGATCAGACCCGGCGGCGATAGCGGAAATACCAGACCTCATGACCGTAAACGGTCCGCGCCTTGTGCTCATAGCGGGTTTCAGGCCAGCCACCGGGGCGCTGCTGGAAGTCCTGCGGTTTATCGATCAGCCAGT
>JBEEIN010000115.1:0-4719 GCA_041169825.1 Pseudomonadota bacterium | reverse complement strand
GTCCTGCGACACATCCTTCATATAGCGGCTGTCGGTGCCGCCCACGACCATGAAGGGCGCAACCGGGGCACCGGGAGCCTCTGCCTCGGCCGCGGCGCGGAGCAGCTTCCAGCCTTGCGAGGTGGTTGAGGAGACCGGCGATGCTTCGCGCGGTTCGCGTTCCCAGCTGAAGGTAACCGGCAGCTTGCCAACGGCTTGCTTGGCGCGGGCCAATACGTCGGCCGAGCTATCCCAGGGTGCCAGTCGGTAATTGACGAGGCCGAAGGCTTCCTGCGGCAGGACGTTTTCCTTGGGGCTACCCTGGAGCATCGTCGGGGCGATGGTGGTGTGGAGTTGCGCCGCGCCGGCCGGGCTAGCACCCATCTGCGACTTGATCAGGCTGCCAAACAGCCACGGATTGGCGGCAATCACCTTCATCAGGCCACCTTTTTCCGCCGCCAGGGCCTCAACCGTGCCAAAGGCTGGCTGATCCAGCCGCAGTGGGAACTGCTGGGCGTGGATTGCCGTGATCGCCTTGGCGAGGGTGACCGTGCCAATTTCTTCCGGCGGCATGGAGGAGTGCCCGCCCGGGGCCTTGGCCGTGACGCGCAGGGTGGCATAACCCTTTTCAGCCACGGCAATCATGATCGCCGGGCCATTGATGATCGGGGCATCGCTGATGATCGCGCTGCCTTCGTCCAGCGTGAAGAGCGATTTGACGCCGCGCTTCTTCAGCGCATCGGCCGCAGCCTGGGCGCCGGTGCCGCCGACTTCCTCGTCATGACCGGATACGATGATGATCGTCCGCTTGGGCTTGAAGCCCTTGGTCGCGAGCAATTCAGCCGCTTCGAACAGGGTGATGAGCGAGCCCTTGTCATCCACCGCACCGCGGCCCCAGACCGCGCCATCGGCAACCACGCCGGCGAAGGGCGGATGCTGCCAGTCCTTCTCGGTACCCGGGGTGACGGGGACAACGTCCTGGTGTGCCATCAGGATGATCGGTTGGAGCGCTGCGTCGCTGCCGGGCCAGGTGTAAAGCAGGGTTGCCTTGCCCACGATCTCGCGCTGCATGGCCTTGTGCGCGGCGGGGTAGGTGGTCTGGAGCCATGCCTGAAAGCCCGCCCACTGGTCCATCCGGTTCTGCGCCGGGTCCTGGTTCGATACGGTCTGGAAGCGGATCGCCTCGCCCAGCCGGTTGGCCGCAGCGTTTACGTCAGGCTCGATTGCAGCGGCAACCTTGATGTCATCCGCGCGGGCCAGCCCTTCGGGCGCAAAGGTGGCCGTATTCCAGGCGATGACGCCAGCCGCTGCACCAAGTCCGAGCAGGACTGCCAAACCGATCTTCTTACGCATAGTCTTTCCCCTCCAAACCGATCTCGCGGGGGCTGTGGAGGGTGGTGGGCCCGGCAGGACTCGAACCCGCGACCTAGCCGTTATGAGCGGCCAGCTCTAACCAACTGAGCTACAGGCCCATCTGCGCGATGGCGGTGATCCGGTTAGCTGGCCTGTGGCGCTTAGGCAAGGGTGACCGCCTGCAACAGGTCACTGACCGAACTTGGTTGGACACCACGCCGCTGAAGATAGGCGAAGACGCCGCGCCACCAATCGTAGAATGCATCAAGATCGGCCTCGCTGCGGACGTAGGGCGTGTGGCCCGGTGCAAGCGAAGGGCTGTGGAACGAGAAGACCAGCACCGGCAGGCCTTCGTCCAGCGCGATATCGATGCCGCGGATCGCTTCGTCCAGTGTCACGCCTTCCGGGGTGAGGGGAATGCGCTCTAGCAGACCGCTCTTCGCAAGGAGGCCGCGCAACTGCGGCGTGCGCCACAGCATCGGGTAAAGCCGCGGGCCGAATTGGCGCAGCAGGCCCCAATAGACCGTGGTGAGGGGCAGCTCCATCAGCCGATGCCCGGAATCCACCCACCAGGGGGTGGTGGGGTGGTTCCGAAAGCTTGGCCCGCCTTCGATGGTGTAATCGAACCGTGACCGGATCGAGGTGTCGATCGCAATGCCATGGTCCAGCAACACCTCCGCCGTCGCGGGCCCAAGGCCATATCGACCGGCGCGGTAAATCCGGGGGGTGACGCCAAAGCCTTTTTCAATGGCATCAAGCAAATGCTTGAACTTTTCCTGTTCAAGTTCCGGCGAAAGATTTCCCGAAAAAGAATTGAAATTACTGATTATTTCGGAATGAGGCGGATTGACCCACGGGTGCAGCTGAATCCCGATTTCTGCTTTCCCGGCAGCAATGGCGGGGCGCAACGCTTCACAAGCGGCGGGCGATGTGGCGATCGGATAATCGACCAGATAGACCGGGATGACGCCGACCGTTTCGCAGAATTCCTGGAAGCTGGCGAGCCTGGCCACTGCGTGCAAGGTAAAGCCGTCGCGCCGGATCGGCTGTGACCAGTCAAATTCCTCTTCGGTGTCGACAGTCAGCAGGAAGCGTTGGCCAAAGTCGGCGGGAAAGCGAACGGCTTGCGATGGGCTGGGCAAGTCCGTGATGCAAACCTGCGGCACGTTTCGGTTTCCCCACCAGCGCCGCGCCGGTTTGGGGCGGCGGCTTCAAACCGCTTGGCTATGGCGGTCTGCGGGGGCGGTCAAGCCCGGGAGATCAAGGACAAGGCGGTCGCCCGTCCGCACCAGGTCTCCGCCGGCTGCACGCGCCTCGGCACGGGCGAGCCGCAGCGCGAAGCCGACACCGAAGACACCTGCCGAAATCGCCTGGGGGATCGCGCCCGGGGCCGCCTCGAACAGGTCTTGATCGGTCTGCGATGCCAGACCCGCTGGCAGACCCAGCGCAACACGAAGTCCGGCGGCGCCAGGCTCGATCGCAATTGGCAATTGCTCGCCAGGCGCGGCCGTTCCGGCGAGGGTAGCCAGGAGCCGCCAGGCCAGCCGCTCAAGCTCCAGCCGCGCCAGCGCGACCGGGCATGGGCCGGATGGGCCCTCAAGGCTGAAGCCGCTGCCGCGCTGGCCGGTATGGACCGCCAGTTGGGCGATGGTCGCCGCAAGGACTTCGGCCAGGTCGGCCTCGCCCGGTTCCAGCTCCATCGCTGCGCTTTCCAGCCGGGCCAGGCGTTCCAGCTCCTCAAAGGCCGCCAGCATGCGGGCGGCGTCGCCAGCGATCCCGGCGGCCAAGGCCCGGTATTCATGCGGCGTCGGGCCAAACAGCTGCTGCTGGATGACTTCCGAAAAGCCCTGGATCGCGTTTACCGGCGTGCGCAGTTCGTGCAGCAACTGGCGGATGCGCTCTGCTTCGCTGTCTGGCGAGGATGCCGGAGCCACGGTCGCCGGTGAGGGCCAACGCCGCATCCGACCCTGGTGGCCAAGGAACTGTCCGCTTAGTGGATCAAACCGCGGGCTGGCGTCGATCCGCCAGGCCCCGGCAATGGCCGGGCTGCCAGCCAGATCGATCCGCGCGCCTCTGATTGGCTGGCGGCGGGTAACCGCGTTGAGCAGTACTTCTGCGGCAGCGGGCCCGGCGAGCGGCTGGCCGATCACCATCGGCGCGACACCGGGGTCGGCCCAGACAATCTGGCCATTGGCATTGGTGGCGAAATCGAAGGCTCGCGCTTCGGCAGGGACGTGGAGCACATGCTCTTCATCCAGCGGAAGCTGCGGGGCCTGACCGGTGGCTTCGGGCGCGCGGGCTTTGCGGTAGGCCTCGATCCGCTTGACGATCGCGCTGATCGATCCATCGTTTTGGTCATCATCGACCTTGGTGATCGGTTCGGGTGCCGGAGCGGCGGCATCGGCGGGCGTCGCCATTGCGCCCGATTGCGTTGGCGGCAAGCCAGGCCGGGCTACCCCCAGCCGCGCCAACTGTTCGGTCAACATCGGGATCAGGTCGGCGCGCGTGCCCAGGCGTGCCCGCGCCGTTGGGGGCAGGGCTGGGAGCAGGTCGGTCCACTCGGCCCGATCAAGCTTAGCAGCGTCAATCGCGGCTCCGGCGAGCATGGGTTCGGTTGCGCTGAGCGCGGCGACCAGCCGTGGTGAACGCAACCGCATGGCCTTGTCGCGGAGGATCTTGGCCCGCTCGGCGGCTGGAATCACGTCTGAAAGTTCGGCGAGGCGCTGATAGGCCGCCTCGACATTTTCGCCACGCGCGTCGCTGGGCTGGGTCCCGAGCAGATCGAGCAACTGACGATACTGGATGCGCGTCAGCGCCGCGCCCTGGGCGCGCAAGCGCAGGACGGTGGCCAGACGATCGTCAAAATGCATCGGGTTGTCGCTCAATTCAGCACGGGCTCTTCTGCCGGATCGCCATAGCAAACCCCCGCTTGGGCCATAGCGTTCCGATTGATGCGTTGCAAAGCGGGACAGTTGCGATATGAAACAATAATATTATCGCATTCCTGCACACAGGGCTGTAAAAATTACGAGCTTTGTTGCTGCTTCGGCGCAGGGGAACGCCAAAAGGTGGGTGAGATGGCAAATCTAGATGGAATCGACCGGCGTTTGCTTGCGGAATTGCAAGCCGAAGGGCGGGTCACCAACGTCGAACTGGCCCAGCGGGTCGGGCTGACGGCCCCGCCGTGCCTTCGCCGTGTCCGCGCGCTTGAGGAATCCGGCGTTATCCGCGGTTATCATGCCGATCTTGACGCTTCGAAGCTGGGCTTTGCCATCACCGTATTCGCCATGGTTTCGCTGAAAAGCCAGGCCGAGGATTCGCTGCGCCAGTTTGAAGACGCGATGAAAGGCCTGCCCGAAGTGCGCGAATGCCATATGCTGAATGGCG
>JBEEIN010000114.1:0-3350 GCA_041169825.1 Pseudomonadota bacterium | reverse complement strand
CGGCGAGCAGGTCAAAGCACTCCGCGCCGCGGATTTCGCCCAGGATGATCCGGTCAGGGCGCATACGCAGGGCGTTCTTGACGAGGTCTCCGATGGTGATCGCGCCTTGCCCTTCCAGGTTTGGCGGGCGGGTTTCGAGCGGCAGCCAGTGCGGCTGCTGCAGGCGGAGTTCGGCGGCATCTTCGATCGTCAGCACGCGCTCGCCCGGGTCGATCATCTTTGACAGCGCATTGAGCATGGTGGTCTTGCCCGAGCCGGTACCGCCCGAGATGACGATGTTCATGCGGCAGGCGCCGGCGATCTTCAGCGCCGTTGCCATCTTGTCCGACATCGATCCGAAATCGCGCAGCATGTCGATGGTGATCGGCTTTTCGGAAAACTTGCGGATCGAGATTGCCGTGCCGCGCAGGGAAAGCGGTGGCACGATCACGTTGACGCGGCTGCCATCCTTCAGGCGGGCGTCGGCCAGCGGCGTGGTCTGGTCAACCCGGCGGCCGACCTGGTTGACGATGCGCTGGGCGATCTGGAACAGGTGGCTTTCGTCGCGAAAGCGGATCGGGGCGAGCTGCAGCTTGCCCTTCTTTTCGATGTAGGTCTGGTCCGGGCCGTTGACCATGATGTCGGACACCTCCGGATCGTTGAGGAGTTCCTCCAGCGGACCGAAGCCAAGCAGTTCGTCGATCAAGACCTTTTCGAGCGCGAACTGTTCGCGCCGGTTGAGCGTGACCTTCAGTTCGGCCAGCACTTCCATGATGATCGGGCGGAACTCTTCAGACAGTTCCTCCTTGCTCAGCGTGGCAGCGGCTTCGGGATCGACGCGCTCAAGCAGGCGCGGCAGCACCTGTTCCTTGATCTTGTGGACAGAGGCTTCGAAGCCTTCTGCCTGATACTGGTTATCGACGATCCCGTTTACGCGATCCTGCAACCGCGTCATCGCATCGGCTTTCAGCGCGGGGGCACTGTCAAAAACGGCCGCCTCCAGCATTTCGCCGGGCAGGGGCGGGAACTGGTCGCCGCCGGGCAGCGGGGCTTTTGGCACTTCCACGCCACTCTTCATCGGGCGCGCGACGCCGAATTGGGGGCGTGCCCCCGGTGCCATGCCACCAACTCCGCTGCGTCGGCCAAATGCGCTCATGCTGTCAATTCCCAACTGTACCCCAGCCTCCCTGGTCACCCTTGGCTACCAGGGGGCTAAGCCTGATGGTGAATAAGCGGGAAACTTTGATTATTTCCTAATGGTGGCGGAGAGCGCGGAGCCCCACCTTGGCAAATCGGCCTGCTGGATTAAGGGTGCCTAACGCCGTCCCCCGGAAAGGTCCCCAGCTTGTCATCAGAGAACCGTTCAGGTCTGCTTTATGCCCTTGCCGGGTTCGCCGTGCTTTCGATGGGCGACGGGGTGATCAAGTCGATGGCCGCTGAATGGTCCCCAGTGGCGATTTCGGCGCTGCGCTTCACCCTGGCGGCCGTGGCGTTGGGATTGACGGCCTTTTACCTTGAGGGGGCAAAGGTGCTGCGCGAAATGTGGCGCTGGCCGCAAGCCGGGCGCGGGCTCGCGCTGGCGATTTCGTCGACGATCTTTTTCACGTCGCTGTTCCTGCTGCCGCTGGCGACCGCCACCGCGATCAACTTTACCAGCCCGATGTTCACGGGGCTGTTCGCAGCAGTCTTGCTGGGTGAGCCAGCCAGGAGAGAGACCTGGATCGCTTCGGCCATAGCCTTTGTCGGCGTGCTCATCGTGCTGCGGCCCAACCTGGCAGAGGCCGGGTGGTGGGCGCTGCTGCCGATCGTCTCGGCGATGTTCTTCGCCCTGCTGATCATCGGCAACCGCTATGTCGCGGGGCAGGCTTCGGCGCTGGTGATGCAATTCGTGGTCGCGGCCTATGCTGCGCCGATCCTGCTGCTGGCCGCGCCGCTGTTCGCGCTGACCGGAAACGAGCGGTTTGCGCTGTTCATGCCGGATTGGACAGTGATCGCCCGCTGCGCGGTGGTTGCCTGCACGGCGAGCTGTGCGCACTGGCTGGTCTATATCGGCACAACCCGGTCTGGCGCGGCTAAGGTGGCGCCGATGTCTTATGTACAGCTGCTGGTCGCCTCGATCATCGGCTGGGCATGGTTCGGTGATCACCCTGACCTCTGGACCCTGGTCGGGGCTGCGGTGATTGTCTCTGCGGGGCTCTATCTCTGGCGGGCCGGCCTTGTCCGCGAACCGGCCGAAACGGATTAGGCCGGCAAGGGCTGCAGCTTGGGCGGGGCCGGCTGCCGTTCACGGTGTGGCGAACCAATTCCAACAACTTTCTCCCCCAGCATCGCGCAGCCCCAGGCCAGCAGCATGCCGACCGGCAGGTCGATCAGATAGTGCCAGCGGTTGGCGATGGCGGCGATGCATAGGAACGCGCACATCGCGAGCGGTATCGGGGTGACCCAACGGCAATGCCGCCAGGCAAAGATTACAAACAGGAATGACCCACCGGCATGGAGCGAGGGCATCGCCCCAAGCCCGGTCAGCAGCATCGTTTGGCCATTGGCCGCGACCCAACTTGGTCCTTGCGCAAGATGGGCCTGATAGCTTGCCAGCATCCCTTGCTGGACCGAGGTGAAGAAGCTGTTGGTACCCTGCTCGAAGACAAAGGGGCCGACTGCGGGCGCAATCAGATAGCCCAGGGCACCAAAGGCCTGGAGGGTGATCGCCGCGATCACCAATGCCCGGAAAATCTCCGGGCGCTGCAGGGCGTGAACCGTGAAGCCGAAATAGAACATTGCGATAAACCCGTGCGAATAGAACGGGCTGTCTGGGGGAACTAGGAAGTTCAGCGAGCGACGAAGGGCGATAGCCCCGTCAACCAGCGGACGCAGGGCCTGGTCGATTTGATAGTATTCCTGATCATGCAATCGCGGATTGATGTCCGGCGCCCACAGCTTGATATTGAAATGGGCCAACATGACCAAGGCATAGCAGGGCAGGGCCACCAGGATCACCGGTCCAGGGTTCTGCTTGCTGAAGAATGTCAGGACCGCTGCCCAGAGTGCCAAGCCGGCCAAGGGGTAAAGGTAATGGATGCCGATGAAGTCCGCCTGATCCGGGCCGGGCATGATCAGCTGAACCCCCAGCCAACGGCCAAGCGCCAGCGTCAACGCCAGAAAAGCGATCGTAAACCGCACTTCGAAGGGAAGCAGGCGCTCGGACAAGGTCATGACTGCATTCTTGCGGGGAATGGTTAAGGACTGGTTATCCGGCTGCGGCCCCTGCGGATATTCAGCCGGGGTAAGTATTTGTTATCCATGCCTTGCTATCCATTAGGTATGACCGCACCAGCTTCCAGCAACCGCATTGAAGCCGTTCAGGTGCTCCG
>JBEEIN010000113.1:0-7450 GCA_041169825.1 Pseudomonadota bacterium | reverse complement strand
GCATGGGCGGCAGCCAGCGCCTGACCCGCGCAATCGGCAAGGCCAAGGCGATGGAAATGTGCCTGACCGGCCGGATGATGGGCGCCGAGGAGGCCGAGCGTTCGGGCCTGGTCGCCCGCGTGGTGCCGCTGGCATCGCTGGTTGACGAAGCCGTCAAGACTGCTGCGGAGATTGCCGCGATGCCGCCGCTGGCCGCCATCGCCAACAAGGAAATGGTCAACGCCGCCTTTGAAACCACGCTCGATCAAGGCCTGCTGATGGAACGGCGGATTTTCCAGGTCCTGACCGGCACCGAGGACAAGGCCGAAGGCATGGCCGCCTTCATCGAGAAGCGTCCGGGCGTCTGGAAGGGCAAGTAACATGAAGATCGCCTTCATCGGCCTGGGCAACATGGGCGGCGGGATGGCCGCCAATCTGGTGAAGGCGGGGCATAGCGTCCATGCCTTCGATCTCAGTGCCGAAGCGACCGTGCGCGCGACGGGCAATGGCTGCGCGGTTTTCCCAACCGTGCGCGAGGCGGTCGAGGGTGTCGATGCCGTGGTTTCGATGTTGCCCAACGGCAAGATCGTTGAAAGCGTCTATACGGATGACGTCATCGGCCAGGCTCCTGTCGGAGCCCTGCTGCTCGATTGCTCGACCATCGACGTTGGTACGGCCCGCGAGGTTGCAGCGGCGGCCGAAACCGCTGGCTATGCCATGGTTGATGCCCCGGTTTCGGGCGGGATCGCCGCAGCCAATGGCGGGACGCTGACCTTCATGGTCGGCGGTACCGACGAAGCATTCGCCCGCGCTGAACCAATCCTTGCCGTGATGGGCAAGGCGGTAATTCATGCCGGTGCCTCGGGAGCGGGGCAGGCCGCCAAGATCTGCAACAACATGATCCTGGGCGCGACCATGATCGCCACCTGCGAAGCCTTTGCTATGGCCGACAAGCTGGGGCTGGACCTGCAGACCTTCTACGACATCTCGTCCAAAGCTTCGGGCCAGTCGTGGTCGATGACCTCTTACTGCCCAGTCCCGGGTGTGGGGCCGCAAAGCCCGGCTGACAATGGCTATCAGGGCGGGTTCGCCGCTGCGTTGATGCTCAAGGACCTCAAGCTCGCGCTGGAGGCGGCGCAGAGTGTTGGGGCCGATGTGCCGATGGGGACCCGCGCCGAAGAGCTCTACGAAGCCTTCGCAGAGGCTGGCAATGGCGGCGTGGACTTTTCGGGGATCATTCTGACACTTGGCTCAAGGCAAGGATAGTAATTGCTCGCTCAGCGGCTTGCAGAACTCCGCATCCAGATCAGTAGCTCTAGCAACAACTTAATGGTATAGATGACTAGCCAAGTGCCCAGCATGTCACCCAAAAAAATCGGAGTGAAGAGGAACCTTTCGACCGAGTGTGGTACCATGAGCCACAGCGTTGATCCCAGCGCGAGGGCATTGCCGAGCGAACAAGCCACGGACAAGGCAAGCAGCTGACTAGGCGAGAGGGTTTCAAGGTTTGGCTTAAGCTGCATTAGTCGCGCCGCAAGATGCGTTAAGGCGGGCCCGCTGATCGCGGTGGCCAAAGTTACGGCCAGTTCTGTCGCAATGCCGGCCCCTAAATCGTAAGTGCCTTTTAAAATCAGAACGATGCCTGCCAACAGCAGGGCGGGTGTGATCCAGAGGCCGATTACCAGGTAGCCCAGCAGCCGTATGAAAGCCGGTAGGAACAGAAAGCTTACGGCATTTGCAAAGAACTGGTTTTCGATAAGAAAACCAGACAGGTGATAAAGCGCGACATAGGCAGTTGCGAACCCCAGGACACCTTGCCACCGGGTCCCAGAGGTCAGGTTTTCAGTCATGCGAGCAATCCGAAGAGACGCTCAGCTTTTTGAGTAAAACGAACCCGCCGTAGCCGTTTGTCTTGGTCTGCGACGGTCACTTCCACCAGGCCGTGCTCTTTCAGGGCTAGCAACTGCCGGTACGATGTTGACGCCGATTGCGATGCAATCAGATCATAAACATCATTGACTGAGAGCGAACCCTTCTGGGCCCAAAGCTCGCGCAGCTCGAACAGCAGCCGCTCTTCATCTCCGGAGAGTTTGGAAAGCGGCGGCAGGCGGCGCAGAGCATTGAGCAAGTTAATGATGCGGAGCGAAGCCATATTGTGGTGTCAGCTAACATAAAAAAGACCCAGCGCAAGGCACTGGGTCTAGTAGGGCGTGTGAATAGAACACCGCCTGGTCGCGATACCGGGATAGAGCAAACTGCTCTCCGGTCAATGTCGTTTCATATTTGAAGTGATTTAATTCGCAGGTGGAATGATTGTGTAATAAGTAAAAACGCTTATCATTCGACTGTGTGCGTCAGGTTTAACCCAGCCCATCCCATACCAGCTTGGCGCCAAGCAGAACCATCAGCGCGTAGATCAAGGTATAAAACCGGGCTGGGTCCATTCGGCGGATCAGGCGCACGGCGCCAATCGTGCTGATTACGGCGAGCGGCATCAGCAAGGCTGCAGCGGTCAGGGTCTGTGCATTGAGCGAACCCAAGGCGAGGTAGCTCGGCACCTTCATCCAGTTAACGGCGGCAAATACCACCGAACTGGTACCGACATAGGTTTCATGCGGCAGTCGCCGCGGGGTGACCCAGATCTGAAACGGCGGTCCGCCGGCATGGGCAACCTGGCTGGTGAAGCCCAAACCGATCCCGAAGAGGCTGCCAACCCAGCCGGGCGAGTTCGACGGAGCGACAATGCGGCCGCCACGCTCAAGCCATAGCCGGTAAAGTCCGAACAGCATTGTCAGCAGGCCGAGGATCAGCAGCAAGCGTACCTCCGGCACGGCAGCGCCAAGGATAGTGCCCAGGCCAACCCCGATCGCAGCGCCGGGTAACATCCAGGCGACGACCCACCCGCTCCAGCTGTGGCGGAATGACCAGACGCTGACCACATCCTGGACCAGCAGCACCGGCAAGAGCACGGCGGCCGCAACCGCCGGTGGCAGGGCCAGGGCGAGGATCGGTGTCCCCAGCACGCCAAGTCCGGAAAAGCCGCCCTTGGCTAGGCCAAGGATGCACACGGCCAATGCCGCCAGCGCAAGGGTGATGGGATCAGCAAGCAGGTCCATGTCTCCTGCCAGCAGGAAACGCCGCGCGTTGCAAGTATCTCGACCTGCGGGCAGCGCTTGGCTAGGCTCTGCGCCATTCAAATCTGAGGGACCTGCCATGACGCCCCGTATCCTGCTGTCTGCCGCCGCTCTGTTCGCTGCCGCTCCGCTCGCCGCGCAAACCCCCGAAGCTATCGCTTCGGCGGCCTTGAAGGCGGCGCCCGTCTGGGACGGGCACAACGACGTGCCCGAGCAGCTGCGTGACCGTCGCAAGAACGTGCTGGGTGATTTCAACTTTGCCGACACCAGCAATACCGCTGATCCGGCCAAGGATGTCGCGGCGATGCAGACTGACCTCAAGCGGTTGCGCGCGGGCAAGGTCGGGGCGCAGTTCTGGTCGGTCTATGTCTCGGCCAACCTGACCGATCAGCAGGCGGTCCAGGCCACGCTCGAGCAGATTGATGTGACCAAGCGGCTCGTCGCGCGCAACGCCGCCGATATGCAACTCTGCACGACGTCCGATTGCGTGACCAAGGCGATGAAGGCCGGCAAGGTCGCCTCGCTGATGGGGATGGAAGGCGGCCATTCGATCGGCGGATCGCTGGCGGTCCTGCGGCAGATGTATGAACTGGGTGCGCGCTACATGACGCTGACGCACTTCAAGAACACCGCCTGGGCCGATGCTGCGACAGACGCCCCGGCACACGATGGGCTGACCGATTTCGGCCGCGATGTGGTGCGCGAAATGCAGCGGCTGGGCATGCTGGTCGACCTGAGCCACGTCAGCGAAGCGACGATGATGGACGCGCTCGATGTCGCCAAGGCCCCGGTGATCTTCAGCCACTCGAACGCGCTGGCGATCAACAGCCACCCGCGCAACGTGCCCGATGCGGTCCTCGCCCGGCTCAAGACCAATGGCGGGATCGTGATGGTCAATGCTTATCCGGCCTATGTGGTTGAGGCGACGCGCCAGTGGAATGTCCAGCGCGCAACCGAGGAAGCGCGGCTGAAGGCGCTGCACATTGGTCAGCCCAAGCGGGCGGCCGATGCCCTGGCCACCTGGGTCAAGGCGAACCCGGCGCCGATCGGCTCAACGGCAGATGTTGCCAACCACCTTGATCACATCAAGCAGATCGCCGGGGCGCAAGCCGTCGGTCTGGGCGGTGACTATGATGGGGTCGAAAACACCGTCGCCGGGATGGAGGATGTCTCAAAGTACCCGGTGCTGTTCGTCGAACTCGCGCGGCGCGGCTGGACCCAGGCCGAACTCGAAGGCCTGGCCAGCCGGAATATCATGCGGGTGCTCAAGGCGGCGGAGGCCTATGCCGCCAGCCGCAAGGGCGATGCGCCGATCGAAAACCCTGTCAGCTTCTAGTGCGGGTCGATCCGGCCGATCATCCGAAAGAAGAAGGCCGTCGACCAGCCCAGCAGGAAGATGCCGAGGACCGATTCAAACGCGCCCAGCAGGCGCCAGTCGGGTGCCATGTGCAAGTCGTTATAGCCCACGGTCGAATAGCTGATGGTTGAGAAATAGAGCGCTGGTTCCAGCTGCGGAATCGCGCCAAGTACCATGTAGGCTCCGGCAAACAGCCAGATCTCAATCCCATGCAGGGCCAGCATGGCGATCACGATAGAGAGTGTAAAAGCCGTGCCACGCGGTGAGAGCGGATCGATATGCTTCAGCCGCTCAATTGCGGCTTCGGTCCGCATGGCGCGGTTAACGCCGAACAATCCTAGCCCGTGAATCACCACGCAGAGCACGACCATGACCGATGAGACTGCAAACTGGAGCAGCAGGCCCTGGTCGGCAACCGCCATCGGCTCAGTCGCGCAGCAGATCGTTGATCGCGGTCTTGGCGCGGGTCTGGGCGTCGACCGTCTTGACGATCACCGCGCAGTACAGCGACGGGCCCGGCGTGCCATCGGGCAGCGGCTTGCCCGGCATCGAGCCCGGCACCACCACCGCATAGGGCGGCACCCGGCCCACGTGGACTTCACCCGTCGCGCGGTCGATGATCTTGGTCGATGCGCCAATGAACACGCCCATCGAGAGCACGGCGCCTTCGCAGACGCGGACGCCCTCGACCACTTCGCTGCGTGCGCCGATAAAGCAGTTATCCTCGATTACCACTGGCCCGGCCTGGAGCGGTTCAAGCACCCCGCCGATCCCGACCCCGCCCGAGAGGTGGACGTTCTTGCCGATTTGCGCGCAGGAACCGACCGTCGCCCAGGTATCGACCATGGTGCCATCACCGACATGGGCGCCAATGTTGACGAAGCTGGGCATCAGGATCACGCCCTTGCCGATATGCGCGCCGCGGCGAACGACTGCGCCCGGGACGACTCGAAAGCCGGCTTCGCGGAACCGATTCTCGCCCCAGCCCGAAAATTTGGAGGGTACCTTATCGAACGCAGGCGCCCCCGCCGCGCCATTTGGAACGACCGCATTGTCGTTCAGGCGGAAGCTGAGCAACACGGCCTTCTTGAGCCACTGGTTGACCTGCCAGCCGCCCTGACCGTCCGGCTCCGCCACCCGCGCCTGGCCATTGTCGAGCAGTTCCAGCGCCGCCTCAACCACTTCGCGAACATCGTTGCTGGCGGGCGTTACCGTGTCGCGGCGCTCCCAGGCGGCTTCAATGGCATTAGCGAGTTCTGCAGTCATGACCTGGCTCCACGGTGCTTGCGCTGATGGCAGAGCGCCTAGCCGCGCCAACCCGGTGCGGCAAGCGCAACACGGTCTTGGGGTCGCAGAAATTCCGGGTTAAGGAGCGTGGTGACAGAGGGCAGCTCAGACTGCGGAGTGTAAGGTCGCATGCAATCACCGTTGAACCGCCCGGCGCGCTGGCCGATTGCCGCAGCGCTTGCTTCGCTAACCCTGGTCGCAGCCTGTGGCGGTGGCAGTGGCGGCGGGTCCGTCGGCAGCACCCCGCCCCCTGCGCCCAGCCCGACACCAACCCCAACTCCGACACCCACCCCCACGCCGAACCTCAGCCCGACACCAACCCCGACGCCGTCGGCCAGTTTCCTGACGAACGAATACAACCGGTCATCGGGTCCGCAACAGCACGGGGCGCTGACCCCGTGGTCAGCCGGCTATAGCGGCAGCGGAGTCACTATCGGGATAGTCGACACCGGGATTGATAGCGACAGCCCGGAGTTTGTCGGCCGGCTTTCCGCGGCATCGATCGACGTCGCGGGAAGTCGCGGACTCGACAACCCCGATAGTGACCACGGCACCAACGTCGCCATGGTCGCCGCAGCGGCTCGCGATGGGATCGGGGTGATCGGCATGGCTTTCAACGCCACCATCGCCATGTTCCGGGCAGACACGGCGGGATCCTGCGCGAACAATGATCCCGACGATCCAAAAGACGGATGCAAGCTGGCCGATTCGGCAATTGCGCAAGGGGTAGACCGGGCAATCGCGGCAGGCGCGAGGGTGATCAACCTCTCGCTCGGCGGGTCATCTCCCAGCACGAGCCTGCGCCTGGCAATTGCCCGGGCGGCCAGCGCTGGTGCGGTGGTAATCGTCGCGGCGGGCAATGACGGCGATTCGACCGAGGCAGGGGTTGATCCAAACAATCCCGATCCCTTTGCCACCGGGTTGCGTCAGGCCGGTGCGGGGAATGTGATCATTGCCGGCTCGGTTGATAAGGACAACGCTTTTTCGGCTTTTTCCAACCGCGCCGGGTCAGAGGCCAACTGGTTCCTTTCCGCACGCGGAGAGAAGGTCTGCTGCGTATACGATAACGGGGTCCTGAAGATCACGACTGATGCAAGCGGCGCCCGGTTCCAATATGTCTTTTCCGGCACCAGCTTTGCCGCGCCGCAGATTGCCGGGGCAGCGGCGCTGTTGATCCAGGCATTTCCCAATCTGACCGCGAACCAGGTTGTCGATTTGCTGCTGCGGACGGCCCGTGATGCCGGGGATACGGGAACGGATGCGACCTATGGCCGCGGCATTCTCAATCTTGCGGCGGCCTTTGCGCCGCAAGGCACGACCAGCATTGCCGGATCGGTCATTCCCGTTCCGGTCAGCGATACAACCGGGGTGACTTCTTCCCCCATGGGGGACGCTGGAACACGCGGCGGACCAATCGATACGGTCATCCTCGATAGCTATCAGCGCGCTTATGGCATGAACCTGACCGCCGGCTTGCGCGGGGCACAGGTCCAGCCACGGCTCGGACCGGCGCTGGCTTCAAACAACCGCAACCTCTCGCTCGGCGGCGGCAAGGTGGCTTTGGCCTTCTCAGTCGATGCCACGGGGCGGATCGCCAAATTGCCTTGGACGGGCCAGCTTCGCCTGACCCGCGAACAGGCTGAGCAGGCGCGCGTGCTGGCGGCGCGGGCGGTGCTGCAAGTGAACCCGTCGC